>JACQTO010000261.1 GCA_016210745.1 Betaproteobacteria bacterium | reverse complement strand
ATCGGCGCACGCACGACCGAATCGCAAACGCACCGCGAGATGTCAAGCGGCTTGTCGACGCCGGTCGGATTTAAGAACGGCACTGATGGTGATCTTGACGTGGCGCTGAATGCAATGAAATCGGCTGCCAAACCGCATAGCTTTCTCGGAATCGACCAAAATGGGCGCACGAGCATCGTGCGAACGCGCGGCAATCGCCACGGGCATCTGGTGTTGCGCGGAGGCGGCGGTCGGCCGAATTTCGATACCGTCAGCGTGCGTCTTGCGGAGATAGCGCTGACCAAGGCAGGACTGCCCCTCAACATAGTAATAGACTGCTCGCACGCCAATTCACTCAAGGATCATGCGCTGCAGCCGCTGGTGGCTGCGGACTGCGCGCATCAGATCAAGGAAGGCAACCGCTCGATCGTCGGACTGATGCTGGAGTCAAATCTGTTTTCCGGCAGCCAGCCGATACCCGAGGACCCGCGGCAGCTCAAGTACGGCGTATCGGTCACCGACCCCTGCATCGACTGGGAGACCACGGCGGAAGTAATCCGCCGTGCCCGCAGCGAGTTGCGCGATTTGCTACGGAGCCGCCGAACGTAACGTGCGTGTTTCCGCCGGCACTGGTCCCCGCCACGACCGCCAGAACCGTATGAAGCGACACATCCCCAACATGGTATGGCTCGGCCTTGCCATGGCGGTCGGCTATTGGCTGATCGAATCGATGATGCATACCTTCATCTACGGCGATGGGCCCTTGGCATTCACGTTGATGGCCGAACACGACCTCAACGAATTTTGGATGCGTGTGATCATTGTTATTTTGTTTGTTGCGTTTGGATGGATTGCCAATAGAGCGGTACGCGCCGAGCGCCAGTTGCAGAAGGATGCCCAGAGGCTCGCTCGTTTGCTGCGCTTCGTCGAAACCATCAAGCTCGGCGCCCAGATCCCGACAAACGAACACCGCTCTCCCCAGGTCCCGGAGCAAATGCCGCCCCCCGTATCTTCTGCCGCCGGAGCGAATTCCGGCGGTCCGGCTGATTCCCCTGGCGACATCGGCGAGCTGGTGTTCCGTAAGGACGATATGGGAGAGCTCACAAGGTTCTTGCAGCAGATATCGGAATTTCTCAATCTGCGTTTCAGGGAACCGTTTGCCCTCTTGGAACTGACGCGCGATATCAACATGGGATTGTTGCTCGACGATATTCTGGAGAAGGCGTACGAAAGGCTGCGCTCGGTGCTTCCCTATAACCGGCTATGTCTTGCTCTTCTGGAAGAAAACGACACAGTGGCGCGCATCCGCTGGGTTCGAGCCGACTACCCGGACCTGATGCTGCGGATGGGCTATTGCGCCTCACTGCAAGGAAGCAGTCTCCAAGAGATTATTTTGTCGGGCGAACCAAGGATCATCAACGACCTGACCGCGTATCTGAAAGCGCATCCTAATTCAGAATCCACACGCCTGATGGTTGCCGAGGGGGGGCGCTCCAGCCTCACCTGTCCGCTAATTTCCCTGGGACGACCGATCGGTTTCATGTTCTTCTCGAGTCGAAGCCCCGATGCGTACAAGAGCGTGCATGTCGTAATCTTCAAGCTCATTGCGGGCCATCTGTCCGTAGTTGTGGAGAAAAGCGACCTTTATCAGCGGATTCTCAAAGAAAAGGAAAGATCGGAGAGTTTGCTTCTCAATGTCATGCCGGAAAGAATTGCGTCGCGCTTGAGCGCAGGAGAAAAGCAGGTTTCTGAATACCTCCCCGAGATCAATGTCTTTTTTGCAGATATCGTGGGCTTTACTGAATTCGCCTTCCGCTCCTCGCCGGAACAAGTGCTTAATGTCCTCCAGAATCTTTTCGTTCCCCTGGATCGCCTGTGCGATTTGCACGGGGTCGAAAAAATTAAGACGATCGGCGATGAATTCATGGCAATCAGCCGCCCGTTGAGCACCAACGACAACGGACACCTGCGGAACCTTGCCGAATTCGCGCTCGATGCACTCAAATTGGTTGAGGGCATGCGCTACCCGGACGGACAGTTGTTGAGAATTCGCATTGGCATGCACACCGGTCCGGGCGTCGCGGGAGTCATAGGGCAAAGGAAATTTGCCTACGATATATGGGGCGATACGGTAAATATTGCCCATCGCATGGAATCGACCGGAGAAGCCGGGCGAATTCACGTGTCCCAGGAAATCCATTCACGGCTGCACGAGCATTTCTCGTTCGAAGAGCGAGAGGAGTTGGAGGTCAAAGGCATCGGGCGGATGAAAACGTATTTCTTGACGGCAGAGAAATCGTCGCCCTAATCGACGACACGGGCCATGCGCGTCTTGGTCCCGGGGCAGTCTCGGGTCGGTAGCGGTCCATTTCCGCCCGCTGGCCCAACGCGGGGCTTGTCCCACGGCAAAAAAGAAGGGCGGCTTGCGCCGCCCTCCATTGCACGATAACAAGCCCGTCGTGGCGCTTACACTTTTTCGGCCTGGGTTTCGGTGTCCGCGGCAGATGTCCCCGGTTCGATGAACAGATCTGCGGCCGCAGGCGGCGCAGCTTTGCGCGCGTTGTGGAATGCAAGCCCGGTGCCTGCCGGTATGAGCCGACCGACAATGACGTTCTCCTTGAGGCCCCGCAGTTCGTCCCTCTTGCCCATGATTGCCGCCTCTGTGAGAACCCGCGTGGTTTCCTGGAACGAGGCCGCCGAAATGAACGAGTCGGTCGACAGCGACGCTTTGGTGATCCCGAGCAGCATGTAGCTGAAAGTGGCCGGCTTCTTGCCCTCGGCCTGCATCTTCTCGTTCTCCACCAGCACGTCAGCCCGCTCGACCTGCTCGCCCGGGATGAAGCGGGTGTCGCCCGCATCATCGATCTGCACGCGGCGCAGCATCTGGCGCACGATTACCTCGATATGCTTGTCATTGATGCGCACGCCCTGCAGGCGATATACGTCCTGCACCTCGTCGATGATGTAGCGCGCCAGCGCCTCCACCCCCTGCAGCCTGAGGATGTCGTGCGGTTCGGCCGGGCCGTCGACAATCGATTCGCCCTTGTTCACAACCTGACCGTCGTGGACCATGACGTGCTTGTCCTTGGTAATCAGGAATTCGTGCGCGACGTTGTCGAGATCGGTGATAACCAACCTCTGCTTGCCCTTGGTATCTTTGCCAAACGACACGGTACCGGTGACCTCGGCGAGCAGGCCGGCATCCTTGGGCGTGCGCGCCTCGAACAGTTCGGCAACGCGCGGCAGGCCGCCGGTGATGTCACGCGTCTTGGAGGTCTCCTGTGGAACGCGCGCCAGTACCTCTCCCACGGCGACCCGCTGGCCATCCTTCACGGTAATGAGCGAGCCCACCTGGAAAGTAATGGTGATCGGGTGGTCGGCGCCGGCGATGCGGATTTCCTCACCCACGTCGTTCAGCAGCTTGACCTGCGGTCGCAGTCCCTTGACGGCAGTGCCGCGCCGCTTCGGATCGATGACGACCAGTGTCGAGAGCCCGGTCACCTCGTCGATTTGCTTGGCAACCGTCGCGCCTTCCTCGACATGTTCGAACTTGATCACGCCGGCATACTCGGTGACGATGGGCCGCGTGTGCGGGTCCCAGGTTCCGAGCGACAGGCCGGCACGAACCGCGGTCCCGTCGGAAACGGCGAGCGTGGCGCCGTACGGAATCTTGTGCCGTTCGCGCTCGCGCCCGTTATCGTCGGTGACAAGAACTTCACCGGTGCGCGAGATGACGATCTTCTCACCCTTCGGGTTGGTCACGTAGCGCATCTGCGGCGTAAAGCGCACCGTTCCGGTCGACTTGGCCTCAACCTGGCTTGCCACTGCGGTTCGCGAGGCGGCACCGCCGATGTGGAACGTGCGCATGGTGAGCTGCGTGCCCGGCTCGCCGATCGACTGCGCGGCGATTACGCCGATCGCCTCGCCGATGTTGACCTGGGAACCGCGCCCGAGATCGCGCCCATAGCACTTGGCGCACAAGCCCCAGCGGGTATCACACGTGAGCGGGGTCCTCACGCGCACTTCGTCGATGCCGAGATCTTCGATTTTCTCGACTTCATCCTCGTTCAGGAGCGTCCCGGCCGGATAAAGCGCTTCCTGCATCTCGGGGTGCAGCACGTCAGAAGCGGTCACGCGGCCGAGAATCCGCTCGCGCAGCGGCTCGACCACCTCGCCGCCTTCGACCAGGGCTTTCATGGCCACGCCGTTGGTCGTTCCGCAGTCATCCTCGGTCACCACCAGATCCTGGGTCACGTCGACCAGACGCCGGGTCAAGTAACCGGAATTGGCTGTCTTCAATGCCGTGTCCGCCAAGCCCTTGCGCGCACCGTGAGTCGAAATGAAGTACTGGAGCACGTTCAGACCTTCACGGAAGTTGGCCGTGATCGGCGTCTCGATAATCGAGCCGTCGGGT
>JACQTO010000244.1 GCA_016210745.1 Betaproteobacteria bacterium | reverse complement strand
CCTTGCCCTTGGCGGTCCAGGTCTGCGTGTTCATGAAGCCCTGGCGCCCCGGGGCGAGGTTGGCGACCACGCTCGCCTCGTCCCGCACCATGGTGCGGTACACGCCCATGTTCTGGATGCGCGTGTCATGGTCGCGCGTCAAGGTGATGGTCGTGAGATAGGGTCCCTTGTCTTTTCCCGGCGTCCACACGGGAATCGGCAGGTAAGACAGGCGAACGTCCTTGCCCGTGAGGACCACCTCCTGACAAGGCGCCGTCTCCACCGTCTTGGGCGCGATCGGGTTGCGGCACGCCTTGACCCACGCATCGTTGATGCCCTCGGGCTCGACGCCAAGCGCTGCGGCGTACACCGCGGTGTTGGCCCCGAGCACTCCAGTGACCAGCGGAATATCCGATCCCTTCACCTTTTCGAAATACAGGCCAAAGCGCTTTTCGGCAGGAAGGCCGTGGAACACCCACTTTGCGAGGGGCGCGGGCTCCGTAAGGCGATCGACCGGCCGCGAAATTCGACGCAGCAAGTTTTTGTTCTCCAGCACAGCCAGGTAATCCCTCATGTTCCGGTGCGTCATTTGCGGCTCCCGATCGAAGACCTATCCAAAGTTTTCCTGCCAGCGCCTACTGTGCGCGGATATTGAACTCGCGCAGCAGCTTCGGCCATTTCGCGAGATCGGATTTGATGAGCGTGTTGAACTCGGACAGCGGCAATCCCTCCCCGCTCACGCCCAGCGCGCGGAAGCGCTCCTTCACGTCTTCGAGTCCGACGATCGCCGTCATTTCAGCGTTGAGCTTATCGATGATCGCGCGCGGCGTCGCAGCGGGGGCGAACATGCCCGTCCACGGAACGACCTCGAACCCGGGCAGCCCGGCCTCGGCCATGGTCGGAACGTCGGGCAAGAGTGCGTAACGCTTCAGGCTGGTGACGGCCAGAGCGCGCAGTTTGCCCGACCGCAGATGCGGCAGGGACGAGAGCCCGACCACAAGCAGCGGCACCTCGCCTGCAACCGCCGCCGTGACAGAGGGCGCCGCTCCTTTGTAGGGAACATTGACGATATTCACCCCTGCCTGCTTCTTGAATAGCTCGCCCGCAGCCTGAAAGGGCGCTGCGCCGGAGCCGTAGAAAAGCGCGCCGGGTTTCGCTCGCGCCAACGTGATCAGCTCGCTGATCGAATTCGCAGGCAGCGACGGATGAGCTGCGAAAATCAGCGGGTTGGTGGAAAGCTGAATGACCGGGATGAAATCCTTTGCCGTATCGTAGGCGAGGCGATCGTATAGGCCGGGCGCATAGACCATCTCGCCGCTCGCTCCGACCAGCAGCGTATAGCCGTCAGGTTCGGCCTTGGCGGCGTAAGCCACACCGATGGTGGCGTTGGCGCCCGGCCTGTTCTCCACCGTTACCGGCTGGCCGAGGCGCTCGCCGAGCTTCGGTGCAACGATGCGCGCGAGCGAATCTGTGCCTCCGCCGGGCTGATACCCCACCACCAGTTTGATCGGCTTGACCGGATAGGTTTGCGCCGTGGCTGCACAACATATGAACGCAAATGCGAGGAACAGGCCAGCGGCCCGGTATGGCGTATGCATTTCCCTTCCCCCTTCATTATCGTTAGCCAGGATATGCCCAAGGCTCCCCCGGCTTCAAGCTCGGCAGCTTGAGCTCAAGACTTGGCTCAACCTACTGCGCCAATCCGCAAACGCCTGCGCCAGCTCTGCCTCGCCTAAAGCGCGCAAGCGCGCGCCATAATCTTCGACGAACAGACGATACAGGGGCAGCAGGCCGCTTTGAACGCATTCCAATACCGCTGGATCGCCGGGACTGGGAGGTTCGTAGCGCCACTCGAAACCCTTCAAGGCAAGGCTTGCCGCGGGGCCAGATTCTTCGCGAACGAAAAATTCGACGGCGGCATCGTTCCTGCCGATTCTGCCGGTGCGGGCGGTAAACAGAAAGCGAACCGGGAACAAAATCCTCTTCGTGAGCGGTCTCACCCCGGCCGCGACGAGCGAGGCCGGATTTCTCAACTGTTCGAATACCTCCGGCACCGACAGTGACCTGAGCGCCTGCGCCGCGGCCGCAAGGACCATTTCGCGCGCGCTCGGCGCCATGACCTTCGGGCGGATGTCCCGACCCGCAAGTAGGCGCCCCGACTCGACGAGATCGAGCCGATCAACCGGTGGAAAGCGGCCGCCCTCCGCCGCGCCGGCTAAAGTCGCTGGCGAACCCCAGAAGACGGAAAGTCGCTCGGCAAGCGGCATGCGTGTGGCTTTCACTTGGGCAGCAAGCGCTGCTACCGTTTGCGCATCGCCCTCCGCCAGGGGATCGCTCAACACGAACCCCACATCCACGTCGCTCACGTGCGCGCTGAAACCGCCGTGCGCGAGACTCCCCAGCGCGTAGGCGGCGACCAGACGAGCGCCCCAGCGCTGTTGCGCCGCCGCGAGGGCCTGCTGCAATACACCCTCGCCCAGCGCCTGCCCGATGCTGTCGGGGAATGATTTCATCGATGCAATTCCTTTGCGAGTCCGCAATGCCTTCCGAGTTTCGCGATCTTAACCCGGCAGCCTGTCGCGCGACGCGGCGGCCCTTGCGCGCGAGACCGAGTATGTTTTCTAGTCAAGAGGGAAAAAACGGGTCAGACTAGCGTGCTGAATAGCTCATTTACTGGAGGCTCCATTGGGTCACTCTCAGATGCTTACGACCAGGCGAAGGAAGCAAACAGCCATGAAGCAACTCGCGAAAACCGCCAAGCGAGCGAAGAAGCAGAGGAAACAAAGCGTGAAGGCGGTCAGTGCGGGCGCCCCGAATAAGGGACCGCTCTAGCCGCCTAACGGCGACAATCCGCGTGGGAGCATCGCCGCAATAGGCTCTCATCTCCCGACCTGCCAAGGAGGGGTGCGCGGTACAGAAAAGCGTCAGCGTATTGCGCTTCGTGTGCGAGCTGCTGCACGGATCGTACACGGCGTCGCGCGCAGACGAAGATGGCATGCGGGGCTACCTCGCCGAAAGGCCGGTGCAATCTTTGGCTGAGCTCATCGTTTTGCAGCAGGCGCGCAGGAACCGTGCGGTAAAATTACGCTCTTACCACCGCGCCGCGCGATGCCACTCCTCGACAATCTCAATCCCGAACAGCTTGCCGCAGTCACGCTGCCCAATCAGCACGCCCTGATCCTCGCCGGGGCCGGCAGCGGCAAGACGCGCGTGCTCACCACGCGCCTCGCCTGGCTCATCTCGACCGGCAACGCCAGCCCGGCCGGCGTGCTCGCGGTGACCTTCACCAACAAGGCGGCCAAGGAGATGCTCACGCGGCTCTCGGCGATGCTGCCGATCAACATGCGCGGCATGTGGATCGGCACTTTCCACGGCCTGTGCAATCGGCTGCTGCGCGCGCATTACCGCGACGCGGGACTGCCGCAACTGTTCCAGATTCTCGATTCGCAGGACCAGCTCGCGGTGGTAAAGCGCGTGCTGAAAGGGCTCAATGCCGACGAGAACCGGTTTCCGCCGCGCCAGGTCCAGTACTTCATCAACGCCAACAAGGAAGAAGGCAGGCGCCCCGCGGAGGTCGAAGCCTTCGACGACTTGAGTCGCCGGATGGTCGAGTTCTATGCCGCCTACGAAGAGCAGTGCCAGCGCGAAGGGTCGGTCGATTTTGCCGAACTGCTGCTCCGGAGCTACGAGCTGCTACTGCGCAACGAATTGCTGCGCGAGCATTACCAGAACCGCTTTCGCCACATTCTCGTCGATGAATTCCAGGACACCAACCGCCTGCAGTACCGCTGGCTCAAGTTGCTCGCGGGCCACGGTGAGAATCGCCGCCTGGCGGCTGCGAGCGATTTGAGATCTTCAAGCTGTTTATTCGCTGTCGGGGACGACGACCAGTCCATTTACAGGTTCAGAGGAGCCAACGTCGGCAACATGGCCGATTTCGAGCGCGAATTCCGCGTCGAAAACGTCATTCGCCTGGAGCAGAACTATCGCTCGCAGGGCAACATCCTCGCCGCGGCCAATGCGCTCATCGCCAACAACCGCAAACGTCTGGGCAAGAATCTGTGGACTTCGGCCGGGCACGGCGAGCCGATCCGCATTTTCGAGGCGCGCAGCGACGGCTACGAGGCCGCGTGGATCGCCGAGGAAGTGCAGGCGCTCGCGCGCGAGGGCCTGGCGCGGCGCGACATGGCGGTGCTCTACCGCTCCAATGCCCAATCGCGGGTGCTCGAGCACGCGCTGTTCTCTGCCGGGATTCCCTATCGCGTCTATGGGGGCCAGCGCTACTTCGAGCGGCTGGAGATCAAGCACGCACTGGCCTATCTGCGCCTGCTTGCCAGTCCCGAGGACGACGGCGCTTTTCTGCGCGTAGTCAATTTCCCGGCGCGCGGCATCGGCGCGAGGACGCTGGAGCAGCTTCAGGATCTGGCCAAGAGCGCGGGGACGAGCCTGTGGCAGGCCGTGCCTCAAGTCGCCGGCAAAGGCGGCACGGTCCTGGGCGCGTTCGTGCGCGTGATCGAGACGCTGCGCGACGAAACGCGCGGGCTGCCGCTTGCCGAGGTGGTCGAGCACATGCTCGCGAGAAGCGGACTCCTCGATCATTACCGCGCCGAGCGCGACGGCGCCGATCGGGTGGAGAACCTCGAGGAACTGGTCAACGCCGCCGCGGCGTTCGCACAGGAAAACGCGGCAAGCGGGAGCGTTGATATCGCGGTGACGCCCGCGGCGTCGGCAGACGGCGATAGTGCCGGTGAGGTGGACCCGCTCACCGGGTTCCTCGCGCACGCGGCGCTCGAGTCGGGCGAGAACCAGGCCGCCGAAGGGGCGGATGCGCTGCAGTTGATGACGGTGCACTCGGCCAAGGGACTGGAATTCGCAGCCGTGTTCGTCTCCGGTCTCGAAGAGGGGCTGTTTCCGCACGAGCAAAGCCGCAACGAGGACGACGGCCTAGAAGAGGAGCGCCGTCTCATGTACGTCGCGATCACACGGGCGCGCACGCGGCTGTACCTTTCTTTTGCGCAGACGCGCCTGCTGCACGGCCAGACGCGCTACAACGTCGCCTCGCGCTTCGTCGAGGAGATTCCCCGGGACATCCTGAAATGGCTGACGCCGAAATTCGGCGCACCGAAATTCGAGGACGTCGCCTGGGAAGCGCCGCAGAAGAAGACGCCTGTGGCGGGATATTCAGCCGGGACGGGCTACCAGATCGGCCAGTCGGTGACGCATCCGAAATTCGGTCAAGGCGTGATCGTGAACGCCGAAGGCAGCGGAGCCGACGCGCGCCTGCAGATCAATTTCGGCCGCCACGGCATGAAGTGGCTGGCACTGGAGTATGCCAAATTGACGTAGGTCAGGTTCAGGGAATAAGTGCCGCGCAAAGCGCGGCCCCAAAATCCGAGATTCTGTTTGCTGAATCCTAAGCCGGACGAGCCGGAACCAAGGAAGCTGGTCTTGCCGTTTATCAATCTCCCCCTTTCGTGGGGGTGGGTGGGAACGCACGAAAGGGGGGGGCGGATTTTTTAAT
>JACQTO010000237.1 GCA_016210745.1 Betaproteobacteria bacterium | reverse complement strand
GATCCACGGCGAGGATCTGGATGATGGTGAGCGGCAGCGGGATCTTGAGTACGACGAACGCCAGGTAAGGGACCAGCTCCGGGATGTTGGAGGTGAGGATATAAGTGAGGAACTTGCGGATGTTCGCATACACCGCGCGCCCCTCCTCGATAGCGCTCACGATGCTGGCGAAGTTGTCGTCCAGTAACACCATGTCGGCCGACTCGCGCGCAACGTCGGTGCCGGAAATCCCCATGGCAATGCCGATATCGGCGCGCTTCAGTGCGGGCGCGTCGTTGACGCCGTCGCCGGTTGCGGCGACGACGTGACCCTTGCGCTTGAGGCCTTCGACGATGTGCATTTTCTGATCGGCGCTGACGCGCGCGAACAGAATCTCCTCGGCGTCGAGCGCCAGTTGAATCTGAGTCTCGCGCATGCGCGCCAGCTCCGGTCCGGTTATCACCAAGGGCTTCGTCGAACGTATCATGCCGATTTCGCGCCCGATGGCGAGCGCCGTATGCGGATGGTCGCCCGTCACCATGATCACCTTGATGCCGGCTTCGCGGCAGCGCTGAATCGCCAGCGGCACTTCGGGGCGCGGTGGATCCTCGATCCCGGCCAGTCCCGCCAACGTGAGATCGCTCTCCCACTGTTCCTGCGGACAGCCGATCGGCAGGCTCCGGAACGAAAGCAGCAGGATGCGCAGTCCGCGCTCGGCCATCTCTTCCTGCGCAAGCCGAAATCGTCCGCGCATCGCCGCATCGAGGGGGCGAGCCCCATCCCTGGTCCAGACGGACGTGCAAAGCGGCAGCACGGTCTCGGGGGCGCCCTTGCAGTAGAGCACCTGTCCGTAGGGCGTTTGGTGAGCGGTCGACATGCATTTGCGATCGGCGTCAAACGGCAATTCGCCGAAGCGGGGATATTCGCGCGCAGGAGCGAGCACGGCGCGCGCGGCGCCGCGCAGGGCTGCTTCCATCGGGTCGCCGAGCAGCGCCGTGCGGCCGTCCTGGGCGACTTCGCGCAGGTTGTTACAGTGCAAGGCGATCAGGAAAAAGGGCGTGTGCTGCGCAACCGCGTCCCGTTCGGCAAGCGGGAACGAAAGACTTCTTTCGGCCAGGAACACCGTTCGCAGCGCCATGCGATTCAAGGTCAGCGTTCCGGTCTTGTCCGAAAGGATCACCGTGGCCGAGCCCAGCGCCTCGACCGCCGCCAGGTGGCGCACGAGCGCATTGCGGCGCGCCATGCGCTGGGTCGCTATCGCGAGCGACAGTGTCACCGTCGGCAGCAGCCCCTCGGGTACGTTGGCGACGATGATGCCGATGGCGAAAATGAAATTTTCCCAGAACGATAGGCCGAGCAGCTGGCCTATGAAGAAGAAGGCGACGCCGACTACGGTCGCGAGCAGCGCGACCAGCCGCGACAGGCGCGCGATTTCGCGCTGCAACGGAGACTGATCCGCGCGACCGGTCTGGGTGAGGTGCGCAATGCGCCCGAACTCGGTGCGCATCCCGGTGGCGAATACGATCGCGCGCCCTTCGCCCGATACGGCTGCGGTGCCTGCCAGCAGGACATTGCGGCAGGCGAGCAGCTCGATCTCGTCGCTGGGCTCGGCGCTCAGCGCTATGGGCACCGACTCGCCGGTCATGGTGGCGGTGTTGACGCGCATGCCCATGGCTTCGATCAGCCGGCAGTCGGCCGGAATGTCGTCGCCCTCCCGCACGAGAAGCATGTCCCCGGGAACGAGTTCTTCGGCCGGCACGCGGGAGGCGATGCCGTTGCGAAGCACCGTCGCATGCGGCGGCAACAAGTCCTTCAGTGCAGCGATGGCCCGTTCAGCCCGGTATTCCTGCCAGAACGAGAACGCGCCGTTGATCACGATCACGCCGATGATCGCGTACGCGAGCGTCGCCATTCCCTTGCCTGGATCGTTCAGTTCGGCGACGAAAGCGAGCCCCGCGGCTATCCACAGGATGAGCGCGAAAAAATGCGTAAACTCGCGCGCGAGTCGCAGAAGCAAGTGCTCGCCCTTGATCTCCTCGACGCGGTTTGGGCCGAATTCGGCGAGCCTTCGACCGGCTTCCTGCGATGAAAGTCCGTCGGCGTGAGAGCGCAGGCTCTCGATCGCCTGTTGCACGCCGATCTGCGTGATTCTCATCGTGGAAATGGGGTCAGACCCCATTCTTGCCCAAGCCGGACGAGCCGGAATCAAGGAAGCTGGTTTTGCCGTTTACTAATCTCCCCCTTTTCGTGCAGTTGCTTGCAACTGCACGAAAAGGGGGAGGCGAATTTAGAAACCAAGTCTCCACCAAACTTGTTAACAGAAAACTTGGAAGTGACTAATGCTAATCGGGAATTGCGCCGGTCCCTTTGACTGCGGTCAAACGCTGCCGTCCCTGCAGCTGGCCTGGAACCGATCCAGCCGGAAGTATTCCTCCTCGGAATCGATTTTCGCCTGGCGTGCGGTGACGCCCTTCATGCTTTCCTGCACGAATGGAGCCAGGTATCGGTGGGTCTGGGTCTGCACCTGCTTCTCGGCCTCGGCCTGGCTGGAAAAATATCGAGTGCCTTCGCCGAAGTTCGCGCGAAGTTCGCGCTCGATTTTCTCCGAGACCTCGGCAAGAAAGTTTTCGTAGACGCGCACGTGCTTCAATTCGTGACCCATGGTGATTTCGTGCGCGCACGAACCTGGCGGGTGATCGCGGCTCACATACACCGTCATCGGCTCGAAAGCGAGCCGCACGTGGACCGAGGCCCGCATGCAGTGGCGGCCGGTGAATCGATGGGTTATGCCTTTGCCGCCCAGCGAGACCGACGACTTGAGATTGGTCTGCGTCAGTCCGAGTGTCAGCCGTCCCGCGCTTGCGGCGCCCATGGCCGTGAGCTGCCGGGACGACAGCGAGAAGTCCGTGCGGTAACTCACCGGCACCGCCTCCACCGTGATTTCAGCGGGGGCAAGCTTTCTTTCGCACAACTGTTCGAAGGGCCGAAGGTAATCGCAGCCACCGAGCGCGAGAGCCGCGACAGCGGCCAATGGCGCGAGCGCGAATCGCGCCGCCAAACTCACGCGAGCGCCCGGCCGACTATTTCGGAGACGTCCCGCGACAGGCCGGACGCGGCTTGAATGCTGGTGAGCGCCGCTCTGGCATGGGCCTGCCTCGCGGCGTCGAATTTTCTCCAGCGGTCGAATGCGCGGGCGATGCGTGCGGCCACCTGGGGATTGATGGGATCGAGCTCGATGATCTTCTCGGCGGCAAATGCGTAGCCCAGACCGTCGGCGGCGTGAAAACGCACCTGGTTGGAGCAAAAAGCGCGCACCAGCGCGTAGACCTTGTTCGGATTTCGGATATCGAAAGCCCGATGTCCGGTAAGCCGCCGAACCTCCGCCAGCGTCGAGGGCAGGCGCGAGGCAGCCTGCACCGCGAGCCACTTGTCCACCACCAGCGGCTCGTCTTGCCAGCGCTCATAGAAGGCGTTCAGTGCGGGTATGCGCTCTGCGCAGTCGCAGTTGGCCAGCATCGAGAGCGCGGAGAGGGCGTCGGTCATGTTGCTCGAGCGCTCGAGCTGCGCCAGGCAAAGCGCGCGCGGCTTCGCGTCCTCGAGTTCCATCAAATAAGAGAGGCACAGATTCCCCAGTGCTCGTTTGCCGGCCGAGCCCGCATCGGGCGAGTAGGGCCCCGGCGTCTGGTTGGCGCGGCAGGTGCGCTCGAACGCGTCCTTGAGCAATTGGGCCAGATGCCGGCGCAGCCAGTTGCGCGCGCTGTGGACCGCATCCGGATCCGCCACCGCCATCTGTTCGGCCAGATAGGTCTCGGAGGGCAGGCTGAGCGTCTCGGCGGCGAAAGCGGGGTCGCTCGCACTGCCTTCGAGCACGCGCGCGAACGCGGTGCCGAACGCCTGCGGCATCTCCGGGGCGCGACCGGCCTGCAGCGATGCGACCGCGCGCAGCAGAATTCCGACCGCGAGCCGATTTCCCGCTTCCCAGCGGTTGAAGCTGTCCGAGTCGTGCGCCATGAGATGGGTGAGCGCCGTCTCGTCGTAGGCGAATTTCACGATCACCGGGGCGGAAAAGCCGCGCGCAAGCGATGGAACGGGTTTGCTCCGGACATTAAGGAACACGAACTGCTCGCTCTCGCCCTTGAGCGAGAGCACGCGCGTGGTGCCCGCCGGCTGCGTCTCGCCCTCGAGCTGCAGCGGTATATCCGTGCCCTCGGGGCCGACCAGCCCCAGCGCAAACGGGATATGGAACGGCAGTTTCGCCTCCTCGCCGGGCGTCGGCGGACACGATTGCTTCAGCGCGAGTTTGTACCGGGCGCTTTTGGCATCGTATTCTTCGCTCACTTCGACCCGCGGCGTTCCGGTCTGGGAATACCAGCGCTTGAATTGCTCGAGATCGACACCCGAGGCGTCGGCCATCGCCTGGACGAAGTCGTCGCAGGTCACCGCCTGACCGTCGTGGCGGGCGAAATACAGATCCATTCCCTTGCGGAAACCGGCCGGACCCAGCAGCGTGTGCTGCATGCGCACCAGCTCCGCGCCTTTCTCGTAGACCGTTGCGGTATAGAAGTTGCTGATTTCCATGTAGGAGGCCGGTCGCACCGGATGCGCCATCGGTCCGGCGTCCTCGGGGAACTGCGCGGCCCGCAGCGCGCGCACCTCCTGGATGCGCTGCACCGCGCGCGAATACATGTCGGCGCCGAATTCCTGTTCGCGAAACACGGTGAGGCCTTCCTTCAGCGACAGCTGAAACCAGTCGCGGCAGGTGACGCGGTTGCCGGTCCAGTTATGGAAGTACTCGTGCGCGACCACGCGATCGATATTCAGGAAGTCGCTGTCGGTGGCGATGTCCGGGCGCGCGAGCACGTACTTGGTGTTGAAGATGTTGAGTCCCTTGTTCTCCATCGCGCCCATGTTGAAATCGCCTACGGCGACGATGGTGTAGCGCTCCAGGTCCACTTCCAGCCCGAACACCTTCTCGTCCCAGCGCATCGCTTTCTTCAGCGCCTGCATGGCGAAGCCGCACTGGTCGAGCCGGCCCGGCTCGACGTAGATGGACAGGCGCACGGTGCGGTCCGAGCCCGTGACGAAAGTGTCCTCGAGGCTCTCGAGTTTCGCCGCCACCAGCGCGAAGAGATAGCAGGGTTTGGGAAACGGATCCTCCCAGCGGACCCAGTGTTGGCCGCCTCCTCCGCCCTCGTTCGCCCTTGCCGCGCGAGGCGTAGGTATCTCCCCTCCTCGACGAAGAGGCGTCCCGGCGCCAGCCGGCGGGGCGGTCCCGGATCCTGATGCAACAAGATTACCGTTCGAGAGCAGCACCGGATAGCGCTCGCGGTCTGCGCAAATGGTCACGGTGTACTTCGACATCACGTCCGGCCGGTCGGGGAAATAGGTGATGCGCCGGAAGCCTTCGGCCTCGCACTGGCTGAAAAGCCCGTCCTTCGAAGCGTACAGGCCCTCGAGCCGGGTGTTGTTCAGCGGCCGGATCCGGCAAGTCGTCTCGAGTACGAAACGATCCGGAACCGACGCAATGCTCAGGTGTTCGCTGTCGAGAGCGTACCCGCCCGCGGCGAGCGCTCGGCCGTCGAGCGCGAGCGCTTCCAGTTCCAGTTCGTCGCAATCGAGCACCAGCGGTGCGCGCGCATTCGGCGCCCGGGGATTGCGCGTCAGCGTAAGCCGTGAGCGTACTCGCACAAAGTCCTCGAGAATCTCGAAGTCGAGCGCGATCTCCGGGACGAGAAACGCGGGCGGCGCATAGTCCTTCAAATAGATTGTCTTGGGCGTGGTGTTGGTCATGTGGGACCCCCCTTTCCCGCCAGGGCGGGAAAGGGTCGGGGTGAGGGTGGGCTATCAGCCAATACAGTTACTTGCGTCTCAAGCTCTTGCGATCATCAATGGGGCGCGCACCAGCCTGGCTCAAAGCTCCTTGTACTTGAGCGCTTTCCCCCGAACTTTGTCGGCCGGATATCTCTCCGCGTTGATCGCCATTTTCTCCTCTGCCGCGGCGAACAGGTCGATGCCGAGTGTGTCCGCAAGCCGCACGAGATAAATGAATACGTCCCCCATCTCCATTTCGACCTGCTTGAGCTTTTCCGCCGACAAGCTCGCGCTCTCATGGTCGCGAAGCCATTGGAAGTGCTCGACCAGCTCGGCGGCCTCCACCACCAGCGCGGTGGCGAGGTTTTTCGGTGTGTGAAACTGCTCCCAGTCGCGCTCGCGAGCAAACTCGCGTAACTTGTCGGACAGGATTCGGATCGGGCTGGTGTCCATCGGCGTATGACATCGATATTACAGTGAATTCGACAATTCAATTCGGCAGCGGTGCCGCAAATGATAGATTACCCGGGTGATGAATGACAGCCGCCATCAGCTCGCCCCGGGCTCGCTTCTGCCGGCGATCCTCAGGTGTTCGCGCCATGCGCTCGCCTGCGGCGCGATGCAGCCCATCGAGACCGAGGAGGAATATGTCCGCGATGCCGGCATCGACTTCTTGGTGCGCCGGGTGTCCGGCCTCGCGCGCAAGGAAGAAGACAGGCAGCGCACAGGGCGGGAGACGGGCCCGCCGGCGAATCCATTCCTGCCCTACGAGCCCGACCTGTTCGTTGCCGGCATATCGCACTCGCATGTGGCGCTGCTCAACAAGTTCAACGTCATCGACCATCATCTGCTGATCGTGACGCGCCGGTTCGTGCACCAGGAGGGCTTGATCGCCGGAGAGGATTTCGCGGCGCTCGCGGCGTGCATGGCGCAGCTCGACGGTCTGGGGTTCTATAACGGCGGGGTCCTCGCCGGCGCCAGCCAGGCGCACAAGCACCTGCAATTGGTGCCGTTGCCGCTCGGCAAGCGCGGGCCGCCGGTACCGATGGAAACGTTGTTCGAGCCGGTGCGCGGACAGCCCGGTATCGTTCGCGCGCCGGGACTGGCGTTCCTGCACGCTTTTTCCTGGATCGAGCCTGGGTGGTTCGACGATCCCGCGGCAGCGGGGGCCCGTCTGCATGGGCTGTATCGCGCGCTGCTCGCGCAAGCGGGAGTGCGCGCTCTCGATGCGGGCGGCGAGGCGCGCCAGTCGGCGCCCTACAATCTGCTTCTCACGCGAAGCTGGATGCTGCTCGTGCCGCGCTCGCGGGAGCACTTTGACGCCATATCGATCAATGCGCTCGGCTTCGCCGGTTCGCTGTTCGTTCGCGAGGAGGCGCAACTCCAGGCGCTCAAGCGGGCCGGCCCGATGGCGGCGCTGGAGGCGGTATCATTGCCAGAAGTGGCAACGAGAGCGCAGAGCTGACAGCGATCGTTGTTAAATTACGTGACTGTCGGCGACAGCTTGCGCCGTCGTTCCCGCGGAGGCGGGAATCCAACTAGCTCAGCCAAAGTCGCTGGATCGCCGCCCCGCCTGCGCGGGGCATGCTTCCCACGCGGGGAAGACGGGAATATGTCATGCAGTTATGTAATCCTCACTACCTGGTTCGCGCGCGCTGAATTCCGCCTCTGCGTATAATCGCTGCAAATAAGTTTTCGCGATCCGTCGCAAATCCTATCCAATCGATTTAGACCGATCATGGCAGAATCATTTCAATGGGCATTTCCCGGCAACCTGCAGCCAAAGGACGAAGAGCTCGACTTCGATTTGGGACCCGTGCTCGACGCGGTTGTGTTGCTGCGCGCCGAGATTCCCGATGACGCGTTTACGGCGTCGATCCTGGGCACGGAAAGGAACGGATACGGGGTCGTCATCCGCGAAGACGGCCTCCTGCTGACTATCGGTTACCTGATCACCGAGGCCAGCTCCATCTGGGTGACCACGAATCGCGGCACGGTGGTCGCGGGTTATCCGCTCGCATACGATCAGGTGACGGGCTTGGGCCTCGTACTGCCGCTCGGCCGCCTCGGCGCCCCGCAGCTCAAACGCGGATCCGCGGCGCGCGCCGCGGCCGGTGATGACGTCGTTGTCGTCGGTCACGGCGGCCGCGGGCATTCCCTCATGGCGAACATCGTCGCCAAGCGGGAATTCACGGGCTATTGGGAGTACCTGCTTGACGAAGCCCTCTTCACTGCGCCGCCGCATCCACAGTGGGCAGGCGCGGCGCTCGTCGACGGCGACGGGCTGCTGATCGGGATCGGATCGCTGCTGGTGCAGGACCGGGAGTCGCTTGCCGGCCAAGCGGACCAGGGCAATATGTTCGTTCCAGTCGATCTGCTCGAGCCGATTCTCGAGGACCTGCTCAAATTCGGCCGGCCGGCCGGGCCGGCTCGACCCTGGCTCGGACTGTATGTGGGCGATGTGCAGGGGCGCTTGATGGTAAGCGGCGTTGCCGAACACGGTCCGGCTGACGGCGCCGGGGTGCGTGCCGGCGATGTCGTGCTCGAGCTGGGCGGCGAGCGGGTAGCCGGCGCTGCCGATCTGTTTCGAAAACTGTGGCAGCGGGGTCCGGCGGGCATCGAAGTGCCGCTCACCCTTGCGCGCAACGGCGACCCGGTCCAGGTTGTGGTCCGCTCCGTGGATCGCAATGACCTGCACAAGAAACCAAGGCTGCAATAGCGCTAAACTGACCGCGGCGAATCGCCCGGTATAGCCCGTCCAAGAGCCGCGCAGGCCGGCGGGGCGGACGCAAAAACCGATCATCCAGGAGCAACTAAGGAAGGAGCCACCTATGAAACTCTACTATGCCCCCGGCGCCTGCTCGATGGCACCGCACATCGTTCTGCGCGAAGCAGGCTACCAGTTCGATCTGGAAAAAGTTGATATTCCCAGCAAGAAGACCGCCGACGGCGCGGACTATTGGAAAGTGAACCCGAAAGGGTACGTCCCCGCCCTCCAACTCGACGACGGGCAGATCCTCACGGAGGTCGGCGTCATCATTCAGTATCTGGCCGACCAGAAGCCCGAGTCGGGCCTTGCGCCCGCCCTTGGCACGATGGGACGCTACCGCCTCATGGAGGCGGTGAATTTCGCCGCCACCGAAATCCAGAAGCAAATCGGACCGCTTTTCAATCCAAAGCTGACCCCTGAAGTGAAGCTCTTCCAGCTCGGCATTATCGAGCGGCGATTCAACGCGTTGGAAAAAGCGCTCGAGGGCAGGCAATACGTGGTGGGCGACAAGTTCAGCGTCGCCGATGCCTACCTGTTTGTGGTGCTCAATTGGACCAACGTGCAAAAGATCGACGTCGCGAAGTGGCCCAACATCAAGAGCTACATGGCCCGCATCGCGGCCAGGCCCAAGGTGCAGGAGACGATGAAGGCCGAAGGAGTGATTAGGTAATCAATCCTGGCAGTCGGCCGATGGCGGTCTTGCGCGCTGCGCGCGCCAACCGGGTTTTCAGCACGGATAAAAAACATCCGTGCTGAAAACCCGGTTATGGATAACGGCACGGACGGCCTGGCATTTTCATATGAGATCGTCGATTATGCTCGGATGGATTTTTCATCCGTGCATAATCGGCGATCCGCGCGGACGGCTTTCGTCCGCGCAACATCGCAACACTGGAAG
>JACQTO010000241.1 GCA_016210745.1 Betaproteobacteria bacterium | reverse complement strand
GGTCGAGGGTTCAAATCCTTTACCCGGCACCATCAACACCAAAGGCCCGCAACTCCGGGCCTTTTTCATTCCAACACGTATTCCACCACACCGCCTAATCGAAAATGCGCTGGGGTCCGGCAATCCCAAACTGACCGAACAACTTCGGTCAAGCGGTGATCCCTCGCCCCTCTTCCGGGGCCGTGCATTCGCGGAACGCGGGAAACTCACTCGCCCTTGATGCCGACGTCCTTCACCAGCTTGGCCCACTTAACGGCTTCGCTCTTCTGCAACGCGGTGAATTCCTCCGGCGTGCTTCCGATCACTTCGGCCCCTAGGTTCTCGAGTTTCTGGCGCACGTCGGGGACCGCCAACCCCTTGACGATCTCGGCGTGGAGCTTCTGCACCACCTCGCGCGGAACCCCGGCGGGGGCGGCCATTCCGAACCAAGTGTAGGTGTCGAACCCCGGAAGACCCGACTCCGCGACCGTGGGCACTTCGGGCAGAAGGCGCGCGCGCTGAATGGTGGTGACTGCGAGCATCTTGAGCCTTCCCGCCTTGACCTGCGGGATCAAGGGGGGTGCCGTTTCCATTGCCATCTGAGTCTCCCCGGCCATGACCGCAGCCAGCGACGGCGCCGAGCCCTTGTACGGGATGTGCACAATGTACGTCCCGGTCATTTTCTTGAACAGCTCCACGCCCAGATGTGTCGAGGTGCCGGTGCCTGCGGAGGAGTAAGTGAGTTTCCCGGGGTTCGCGCGCGCGTAGGCGATCAGTTCCTTTACGGTGCTGACAGGCAGCTTCGGGTTCACTACCAGATAGTTGGGCGTGCGTATGACAAGGGAGATCAGCGCGAAGTCCTTCTGCGCATCGAAGGGCACGCTCGGATACAGGAGCTGGGCCACCGCGTAAGGATTGCTCGATGACATGAGCAGCGTGTAGCCGTCGGGCGGGGATTTGGCCACGCGGTCCGCGCCGACGATTCCTGCCGCCCCCGCTACGTTTTCCACCGTCGCCGGTTGTCCGAAGGCTTTGGTGAAATGGTTGGCGACGAACCGCGCGGCGATATCGGTCGGCCCGCCGGGCGGGAACGACACGACGATTCGAATCGGTTTGACGGGGTATTGCTGCGCCTGCGCGATGCCTACTGCAAAAGCGAACAAAACGGCAACTATTCTTGCCCACATGATCTTCCCTCCCCTAGGTCAAAAGAAATCGAGATAAACGCTGCTGCGCCTTCGAACCAACAGAATACGCGTATTCGGCCCTAGATTCTCTTTGAAGTGCTCCGCGGCATGACCTTCTTGCGCGGGGAGCCACCCGCCGCCCCCGGCCGAGCAACCGCCTGCAGTCCCGGCCGGTATGACTTATTGTCGAGGAACTCAGCCATCCCGCGCTCGCGCGTGCGCTCCTTATCGTCCACGCGCAAGGCAAGGATCTTGGCGCGCAAGTACTCGTAGGACTGATCCTGGTCCATGGTGCGCACCGCCCGCAACGCTTGCTTTACGTATGCAAGCACGGTCGGGCTCTTGGTCATCAACTCGTGCGCCAGCTTGACGGTTTCGGCCTTGAGCTGGTTCGCGGGAACGGCGATGTTGGCGAGCCCCATCGCCACCGCCTGCCGCCCGTCGAAGGGTCTGCCGGTCATGGCGTAGAAGAGCGCCTGGCGAAAGGAGGGCATGGTATCCACGATCACCTTGCTCACGTTTCCCCCGGGAATGATGCCCCAGTTGACCTCAGAGAGGCCGTATGTTGCATCCTCGGCAGTGACCACTATGTCGCAGGCGCAAAGAGGAGTGAACGCGCCGCCGAAGCAGTAGCCGTTGATCATGGCGATGGTGGGCTTGCGCGAACGGCTGATCAAATCCCAGCCCCAGTTGCGATTGGAAGTGAACGAGCGGAATTGGCCGCGCTCGTCGGCATCGGTCTCGCGGAAATATTCCTTCAGGTCCATGCCCGCGCTCCATGCATCGCCCGCCCCTGTGATCACGATCACCTTAGTCCGCTGATCGGTCTCGAGATCGAGCATTATCTGCTCCATTTCCGCATGGAGCGTCGGACTCATGGCATTGCGCTTCTCGGGCCGATTGAATGTCACCCAGGTGATCCCGTCCTTGTCTGTTTTGACAAGCACGCATCTGTAGTTCGTGCTGTTCCCTTTTCGAGCAGTCATGACGCTCCTTTCAGTATTTGTTTTTAGGCGACGGCTTTCAGATTGCCGCTCCTACGCCGAACAGATCGCGTGCGAGTGTCGCGCGTCGCAGGCCCGACGACAAGTGCCAAGTCAATGCGACCCAGGCTCATTCTCTCATTTTCTCGAAATACTCGTGCCCCGCAACCGACAATACGTTGCGGCAAATTGTTCTCGCTATGCTCGAACACAGGGTCGCAGGAGATATGTGACAATGACAGGCCGCTTGCCGGCACGCGCCCTCGTTCTATGACCAGGCTCCCGCCCATCCACGAAACCGCCTTCAAGGCGCGGGCACTGCTGGTCGGCGAACGCATCGATCTGAGGGCCTGGGGCGCAGCCGACACGCTGAGCACCAACCCCCTCACGGTGAGCGTCAAGGGTGGCGGGGCCGCGACCTTGCACCGCTACGGGGTGGTCGTTTTCTTTGCCGTTTCGGCGGTGGACGAAGTGGCTTTTCTCGCGCAACTGCGGCCGATGGTGGCGAACGCCTACGAGACTCCCGTGACCGAGGAGCTGGAGGTTCGCGTCGAGCCGGGCGGCCGGGAGGGGGTCACAGGCGGCGTCGCGTATCTGCCCGATGCTGCGGTGGAACAGCTGCAGGTGATCGCCGACATCCTCAGCAAGAGCACGCTGCTTTCCCTCTACGAAGAGAAGGTGGCCCGCGACTTCGACGGCCTCGAGCCGCTCGCACTGCGGCTCGACAGGACCGGGCGAATCCCGGGACGGGGCAAGGAGCTGCTGCAGAAGATCGGCTCCATGCTGCTGGTCGAGCAGCGCATGGTGGGACGGGCGGAGATCACCGAAAAGCCCGAGGTGCTCTGGGACAATCCGACCCTGGAAGGGTTATTCGCGCGTCTGGAAGACGAGTTCGAGATCGGGCAGAGGCACGCGGCGATCGAGCGCAAGCTCAACGTGATTTCCCGGACGGCCCACACCCTGCTGGAACTGCTGGGCAGCAAGCATTCGCTGCGGGTCGAATGGTATATCGTGTTCCTGATCCTGTTCGAGATCCTGCTCACGCTGTACCAGCTGTTTTTCCGCTGAAGCGCGATTCTCGGCCGAAGCCTACCCCGGCACCACCTCAAGATCGATCGCCGCCGCGAGCAGCGCCCGCGTATAAGGATGCTCGGGCCGCTCGAAGATCTTCTCCGCCGGCCCCTGCTCGACCACTTTTCCCTCGCGCATGACGATCAGGTCGTCGGCCATGGCGCGAACGACCTTCAAATCGTGGCTGATGAACATATAGGCGAGCTGGTGGCGCGTCTGGAGCTCGCGCAGCAGGTCCACGATCTGCGCCTGCACCGACATGTCGAGTGCGCTGGTCGGTTCGTCCAGCACCACGAAGCGCGGTTTCAGCACCATGGCGCGCGCGATGGCGACGCGCTGGCGCTGCCCTCCGGAGAGCTCGTGCGGATAGCGCTCGGCCATCGAGGCGTCGAGCCCGACCTCGTCCAGAGCCTCGTCGATGAGCTTGCGCCGCGCCTCCGGTGTGTCGCCGATTCTGTGGATCTTCAGCCCCTCTTCGACGATTTGCGCCACCGACATGCGCGGCGAGAGGCTCGAGTAGGGGTCCTGGAAAACAATCTGCATTTCGCGCCGCAGCGGCCGCAGGTCTTTCCACGACAGTCCCTGGAGTGAGCGGCCCTCGAACCAGACGCCGCCGTCGCTGCGTTCCAACCGCAGCAGCGCAAGGCCGAGCGTGGTCTTGCCCGAGCCGGATTCACCCACCACGCCGATGGTCTGGCCGGCGCGCACGCTCGCGGAGACGCCGTCCACGGCTTTGACGTGGCTCACGGTGCGCCGCAGCACCCCCGCCTTGATGGGAAACCACACCTTGAGGTTCGCGGCGCGTGCGACCTCGCGCTCGGACGAAAGAGCGCGATGCGCTCGCGGGCTCGGCTGCGCGGCGAGGAGCTTGCGCGTGTAGGGGTGTTTGGGCCGCTCGAAGATGTCCTCGGTCGGCGCGGCTTCGACGATCTCGCCTTGGGTCATCACGCAGATGTCGTCGGCCATCCTGCGCACGATGCCGAGGTCGTGCGTGATCAGCAGCATCGCCATCCGGAGACGCTGCTGCAGGTCCTTCAGCAGTTTCAGGATCTGCGCCTGGATGGTGACGTCGAGCGCGGTGGTCGGCTCGTCGGCGATGAGAAGATCGGGATCGTTGGCAAGCGCCATGGCGATCATGACGCGCTGGCGCTGGCCGCCGGAGAGCTGATGGGGATAGGCCTGGAGGCGCTCATCGGCGTCGGGCAGGGCAACGAGCCGCAGCAGCTCCAGTGTCCGGCTGCGCGCCTGCGCTCCGCTCATGCCCTTGTGCAACTGCAGCGTTTCGCCCACCTGCTTCTCGATCGAGTGCAG
>JACQTO010000240.1 GCA_016210745.1 Betaproteobacteria bacterium | reverse complement strand
GCCCAACATGGTCGGGGGGGACATCCAGGTGGGCGAGCTGAACGAGAACCAGATTCTGGACAAGCGGCCGTTCCCCGAATGCAGCCAGTATCGGACCCCGGTGGAGGGCTTGTACTTGTGCGGCTCGAGCGCCCACCCGGGGGGCAACATCACCGGGGGGCCGGGCTACAATGCCGCCGGGGTGATCTGTTCGGATCTGGGAATGGAGCCCTGGTGGAAGCCCAAGGACCCGGCCAAAGAGTGGGAAGCGCTGGCCGCGAAGGAAGCCGGTTCCAAGTAAGTTGAGAACACCGCCGGGGCACGCGGTTTGCCCCGGTACCCCAGCGCGATCAGGACGACCCTCGTCCACCCGACGCGGAACGGCACATGACGGCAAGATACCTGTACTGGATGGTGGTTCTTTCCACCGCCGCGATTCTCGCCGTCACCATGGGAATACGCAATTCCCTGGGTCTGTTCGTGTCGCCCATGAACACCTCCACCGGGCTGGGCATAGTCACCATAAGCTTCGTGTTGGCGGTGGGCCAGTTCGTGTGGGGTGCGGCGCAACCCATCTTCGGCGCGCTGGCCGATCGGGCCGGATCGTTGAAGGCGATCGCGCTTGGAGGCGTCCTGCTCGCGCTGGGGCTCGCTGTCACGCCGTTCATGCACTCCGGCATCGGTCTGATCCTGTTTCTCGGGATCGTATCGTCTGCCGGGGCGGGTGCTGGCAGCTTTTCCGTGCTCATGGGCGCTGCTGCCCAGCGCTTGCCGCCCGAGCGCCGTGCTTTTGCCTCCGGCTTCATCAATGCGGGCGGATCCGCCGGACAGTTCTTTTTCGCCCCGCTATCGCATGTGCTGATCACCAGCATCGGCTGGATCGGGGCGATGTGGACGCTGGCCGCCGCCGCGTTGGCTACTATTCCGCTGGCACTGCCGCTTCGCGACAGAAAATCGAGCCATGCCGCCGTTCACGCGGGCGATATGAGCCTGTCGGAGCAGACGCTCATCGCTTTCCGGGACCGCAGCTACTGGTGCCTGCATGCCGGATTTTTCACTTGTGGCTTTCACATCGCGTTTTTGGTTACCCACCTGCCCGGCGAAGTGGATCTGTGCGGCCTGCCTAGCTCGGTTTCAGCCATGTCGCTGGCGATTATCGGACTGGCGAACATTGCCGGAAGCTTGGGCACGGGCTGGCTCGCGCAACGCTACCGCATGAAGATGCTGCTGGTGCTGATCTACGGCATGCGCGCCGCGGCGATTGTCTGCTATCTCATGTTGCCCAAGACTGCGCTTACGTTCTATGTATTCGCCACCGTGCTCGGCGTGAGTTGGCTGGCGACGGTTCCACCGACTGCCGGCCTGGTCGGCAAACTCTTCGGTGTGCGCTATTTGGCGACGCTGTTTGGATTGACGCTGCTCTCGCATCAGATCGGAGGCTTCTTCGGCGCGTGGCTGGGCGGGATCGCCTTCGCGCGCTCAGGCGACTATGGCTGGATGTGGTACGCCGATATCGCGCTTTCTAGCGCGGCCGCGCTGGTGAATCTGCCCATCCGCGAGGTGGCGCCAAAAAGCGTAGCGGCAGCGGCGTAATTTCGAGAGCACGTCATGCCGCTTCGCGTTGCCATCCCCGATCTGATTTCACCTTCTTACTTTCCCGCGATCGCCGCGGTTGAGCTGGGATTCTTCCAGAATGAAGGGCTGGATGCATCGATCGAGCTCATATTTCCGGTCACCAGGACTTACGAGGAACTGCGCGAAGGACGAATCGATTTTGTCGGTGGCGCCGCGCATGCGCCGCTTTATGCGTTCAAGGACTGGAAAGGGTGTCGCCTCCTTTGCGCTCTGGCCCAGCGCATGTACTGGTTCCTGATCGTGCGCAAGGATCTCGGCGCGAAGCGCGGCGATCTTGCCGCGCTCAAGGGACTTCGCATCGGCGCCGCACCAGGTCCGGTGGATGGCCTCAAGCGCATGCTCAGCGAATTCCGCATCGATCCTGAGCGCGACCTGGATATCGGTCCCGTTCCCGGGAGCGCCGGCGCAGGAGCCTCATTCGGCATCGCGGCTGCCAAGGCGCTCGAAGAAGGCAAACTCGACGGTTTTTGGGCGAACGGGATGGGTGCCGAGGTGGCGCTGCGAAAGGGAATCGGTACGCTGTTGCTCGACGCGCGCCGGGGCGATGGGCCGCCGGGTGCGCTGGACTATACCTTTGCAGCATTCGTCGGGACGCAGGCGCGCGTGGAAGAGGAGCCCCAACTCGCTGCGGCGGCGGTGCGGGCGATCGTCGGCGCGCAGAAGGCGCTGAAGGCGGACCCCTCGCTCGCGTTGAAAGCTTGTTCTAGGCATTTTCCCGCCACCGAAGCGGGTCTGATCGCCGAACTCATCCGGCGCGATGCACCGTTCTACGATCCCGCGATTTCGGAGCACGCGGTGCAAGCGCTGAACGCGTTTTCGCGCAGCATCGGCATTCTTTCCGGCGCCGCTGTGACTTACGAGCAGGTCGTCGCGACGCAGTTTCGAGGCCTCTGGAAGACCTGAGCAAACGATCGATCTGGGCAATGGGAAGCCCACGATGCTAGAATTGCCCCCGCGATTCGCTCAGGGGGAGATTGAGTGCTTGGCCAGCAGGTTATAAACGGGTTGATGCTCGGCAGCGTGTACGCGCTGGTAGCCGTAGCCTTCACTTTCACTATCGGCATTCTGAACTTTCTCAACTTCAGCATCCCCGGTGTATTCATGGTCGCCGGCATGGCGACCTGGGCGATGCTCAAAGCCGGCGTGCCGATGCCGGTGGTGGTGGTCCTCGGGCTGGCGATCGGAGCGGTGCTCTCGTTTCTGGTAGAGCGATTCATTTTCAGGGTCTCCAGTCACAGGAACCATTACGTGCCGCTGGTCGGATCCATGGCTTTCTTAATTCTGTTCGAGAACCTGGTCCTGATTCGCTGGGGATCCGATTTGCAGAGGCTCGAACTGCCGTTTGCGGATGCGAGCATGCGCCTTGCGGGATTAGTTATCGGAATCCCGCAGGTGATCGGCTTGCTCATTGCGGTCGGCGCGGTGTGGGCGCTGGCGGCGATCATGCGGCGCACGCGCATGGGGCGCGGGCTGCGCACCATCGCCGAGGACCCGGAAACGGCCACCATGCTCGGTGTCCCCGTGGGACGCGTGGTGCCCATGGTCTTTGTCATCGGCGGCATGTTTACGGCATTGGCCGGTCTCCTATTTGCGGTGAACTACCAGCAGGTGAGCCCATTCATGGGAGAGGAGGTCGCGCTCAAGGGAATCTCCGCCATGGTCATCGGCGGCATGGGAAACATCTGGGGGGCGATTCTCGGCGGGCTGGTGATCGGGGTAGTGGAAACCGCCGCTATCACCTGGTTCGGTGCGCGCGCAGTCGACATCGGGGTATACGGTCTGCTGCTGCTGATACTGTTCTTCAAGCCCACGGGCTTGCTTGGCGGCCACGCGGGGGAGAGAGCGTGAGCGGCTACCTGGAAGGCGTATTCGTACTTCTGGCCATCAATATCATCCTCGCCTACGGGGCATTCCTGCCGATGGCAGCAGGCCAGCTCAACCTGGGGGTAGCGGGCTTCGTCGCCATGGGGGCGTACATCGCCGCCTACCTGAGCAATGAATATGCGTGGGCCACGTTGCCGGCGGCGCTTGCCGCTTCGTGCGCAACGGCGGTTATCGCCTTCGTGGTGGCGTTTCCGATCCTGCGCACTCGCGGCATCTATCTCGCCCTGGCGACTTTCGCGTTCGGCCAGGTGGTCCAGGCGACCATACTCAATCTCAACGTCGTCGGCGGCGCTTCCGGATACCCGGTGTCGACTTTCGCCGGGGGAGGGTTGGTCGTAGCCGTGGCGGTCGCCGTCGTGGTCGCCGTGATCCTGCTCTTTCACACGCGCCTGGGCATCAGTTTGACGGCGGTGAGCGACGATGAAATAGCCGCAGACATGATGGGCCTGTCGGTGCGCTGGCTGCAGACGGCTGCCTTTACCATCGGCTCGGCAATCGCAGCGCTCGGCGGCGCCCTGTATGCGCATCATTTCAGCTTCGTCGAGGCGCAGAACTTCGGCATCATGGCGAGTCTCTACATCGTTCTCTATGTGCTGCTCGGCGGAACCCAGACCGTGTACGGGCCCATACTGGGAGCGGCCGTGTTCACGCTGCTGCCTGAACTGCTGCGCGGCAGCGCTTCGTGGCGTTATGTGATCTTCGCCTGCCTGATCATCGCCGTCATGGTTTTCAGGCCCCAGGGCGTTCTGACCACCGGCATGTTCCGGCGGCTGTTCGACTTCCGTCGCCCGCGCGCCCTTCCGCAGGGCAACAAGTGATCATGGCTTCCCCGATACTTGAGTTGGACTGCGTATCGAAGAATTTCGGCGGGTTAAAGGTTATCGACAGCCTTTCGTTCAAGGTCATGCCCGGCGAGCGCATTGCCCTGATCGGCCCCAACGGGGCGGGCAAGACCACGGCGTTCAATCTGATCAGCGATTTTTATCATATCGACTCGGGCCGGATCATCCTCGATGGCCGCGACATCACCACGGTTCCGTCGCGCAAGCGCATCGCCCATGGGATCGCGCGCACGTTCCAGAATATTCGGCTCATGCCGCATCTCACGGTGCTGGAAAACGTCATGATCGGCCAGAGCGCGCACAATGGCTCGGCGCTTGCGATGCTTCAGCCGATAAACCTCATTCCCGGCAATCGCTGGCGCGCCCATGCCCGTGGAGCTCTGGACGCGGCGGGACTGGGGGAATACGCGCTGGCGGCCGCGGGTGCGCTTCCTTACGGGATTCAAAAGCGAATCGAGCTGGTTCGCGCGCTGCTCTCCGAGCCGCGCATCCTGCTTCTCGACGAACCGGCTGCCGGCCTAAATCCCTCGGAGACCGAAGATCTCCGGCGGCAGCTCATCGAAATATCGCGGCGCGGCGTCACCCTGATCGTCGTGGAGCACGACATGCATTTCATCGGCGCATTCTGTCAGCGGGTGATCGTGCTCAACTTCGGATGCAAGATCGCCGAATGTTCGCCGCACGAAGCGCAGGCAGACCCGCAGGTCCGAGAAGCTTATCTTGGCAGCGACGACGAGCTGGGACAGGCCCATGCTGCTTGATATCCAGGGCTTGAGCGTTCGGTACGGGCGTATCGCCGCGGTGCGCGATGCCAACATCAACGTCGCCGAAGGCGAAGTGGTCGCGGTCCTCGGGGCGAATGGAGCCGGCAAGAGTTCCCTTCTAAAGGCGGCGATCGGACTGGTAACGCCGAATTCGGGACGCATGCTGTTTGCGGGTGCCGACGCGACCCGCTGGAACACAGTGCAGCGGCTTGCGAACGGTCTGGTTCTGGTGCCGGAGGGCCGGCGCATCGTCATGAGCCTCACGGTGGAAGAGAATCTGCTCATGGGCGCGTACGCAAGGCGCGATCTGGATGCGGTGCGCAAGGAGATCGAGGTCATCTACGAGCGTTTCCCCAATCTGGGCGAGCGCAGGCATATGCTCGCCTCGGTGCTCTCGGGCGGAGAATTGCAGATGCTTGCGATCGGGCGCGGCACGCTGGCGCGGCCGCGGCTGATGATGCTCGACGAACCCTCACTCGGCTTGAGTCCGCGGCTGGTGCAGGAGTTGTTCCAGCATCTGGTCGGGCTCAACCGAGGCGGGCTCACGCTGCTGCTGGTCGAACAGAACACGCGCAAGGCGCTGTCGATCGCCTCGCGCGCCTACGTGATGGAGCTCGGCCGTATCGTCATGAGCGGAACCCCCAAGGAACTGCTGGCCGACGACCGTCTCGAGGCTGCATATCTCGGGACGGGAGCCAAGGCGTAGCGGCAGCGAGCCCGTTGGTATAGGCTATCGGCGTAGATTCCAACCACGCGTGCCGCAGCTTGCGGCAAAAACTGAAGAGGAGCATGAGCATGAGAACTTGGAAGCGATCCACGCCCTGGCTGCTGGCGGCCGGAGCTGCCATGGCGGTGAGCCCGGTGTTTGCACAGCAAACGCTGACACTCGGATTTCTGACTTCGGAGACCGGACCATTCGTGAGCCTGTCGCGCACTAACGAGGTGGCCGCAAGCATTGCGATCGACGAGGTGAACGCAGCGGGCGGAGTCAACGGTAAGAAGATTCGCGTTGTCACTTTCGATACCGCCGGCGTTCCGGCACAGACGGTGATCGGCTTTCGCAAGCTGGCCGAGGACGACAAGGTGCTCGCCATCATCGGTCCGTTCAGTTCCGGGCAAGTCACGGTTGCGGCGCCCGCGGCCGACCGCGCCGGCGTGGTGATCATGGCAATGGCCTCATCGGCGCCGAACCTTGTGGCCAAGAACCAGTACGCGTTCCGCAACACTTCGGACGAAGCGCTCATGTTCGACAAGGTGCTCAAGACGCTCAAGAACAAGAAGATGCCGACGGCGACGGGCGCCGTGGCTTACGCCAACGACGACACAATTTCGCGGGCCATGGGCGAAAAGGTCCTGCCCGCGTTCATGAAGAAGGCGGGAGTCGACGTTAAGCTCAGCGTGGACTTCAAGCTTGGCGCTTTTGACCTGTCGGCGCAGGTTTCCCAGCTCAAGGCCAGCCCAACCGATCTGGTTGCGGTGGGGGCGCCGCCCGAGGCGGCAATTAAGCTGGTGCAGGAAATGCGCCGGCAGGGGCACAAAGGGCGGATCGTGGCGGGATCGACGATCAACGATCCCGACCTGCCTGCGCGCATGGGCAAGGAGGGAAACGGCACTCTGGTTCCCGGGGCCTGGTACGCGGATTTGAACGCTCGCACCAAGAAGTTCTCCGCGGAGTTCGAAAAGCGTTCCAAGGCGGCGAAACTCGAGCGAACCCTAGCATCGCAATTCGATGCGGCAACCTACGATATCGTGCAGTACTACGTGTGGGCGATGAAAGAGGCGAAAGTGACCGGGGATCCGGCCAAATTGGCCGCTGAGCGCACGGCGATTCGCGATGCGCTCAAACGCATGAAGAATTTCCCCGCCCTGGAAGGTTCGGTGTCTTTTGGCGCGAACAACGACGCGCTCAAGCCCATCTACGTGCAGGAAGCGCGCGACGGCAAATTCTTATTGGTCGAGGCGCACCCGGCGGAGAAGTGACCGCACACAAGACCCTTTGCAATCAAGTGTTAATTGTCGAAACGGATCGGGAGGCCAATGGCCTCCCGTTTTGTTGATCTTAGTCAAATGGCGGGAATTGCGTGGTTCCAGCCAGCGAAGTACTCTACGCCACCGGTCAAGTGGGCAGGAGGGCGTATGGACGCAAGGGTGTCAGTGAACCAGTCGGAGCGGCTGACAACGAAAGTCATTGACGTGATTCCGCAGTTCGATCAGCGCGAGCAACAGCACACCAAGGCGGCAGTCGGCGCTTTGGGCGAGAAGGTGCAAAAGCGATGGACTACGGAATCGGTCGACCCCTTCCGCCGCGTCTTCTATCCGGAAAACCGTCCATTCAATTCGCCGTTGCGCTCGCTGCTTTCGGTGGCCGAAGGGCCGCTGAACCCGAAAAAAGTGCCTGTCAACGACCCCGCCAAGATGTCGGCCCACATCAAGGAAGTGGCGAAATTCTTCGGTGCGCACTTGGTCGGTGTCTGCGAGCTCCAAGCGCATCATGTGTATTCGCACCGCGGGCTGCGCATCGACGCGCGCAAGGGCCGCTGGGGCGAGCCGATCGAGATTCCTCACAAGTACGCGATCTCGATTGCCCATGAAATGGACTACGAGCGGCTGCGCTACTCGCCGAGCTTCATCGACGGCGCGGAGGTCGGTTTCGGTTACCTGGTGTCGGCAGTGATCGCGACTTCGCTTGCCTGCTACATCCGCGAGCTGGGTTATCCGGCGATGGCGCACTTCCACGTCTCGGAGCGGGTTCTGCACGTTCCGATCGCCGTGCAGGCGGGACTGGGAGAACTGGCCAGAAACAATTGCCTGATCGTGAAAGATCTCGGGCCGCGGCTGCGCCTTGCGACCGTGACCACGGACCTGCCGCTCGCAGTCGACAGCCCGATCGACATCGGCGTTCAGTCGCTCTGCAATGAGTGCAACAAATGCGCGACCCTGTGCCCTTCGCAGTGCATTCCAAAAGGGCCAAAGCAGGTGGAGCGCGGCTACCTGCATTGGGTAGTCGACAACGACAAATGCATTGGGTACTGGAATGCCAATCGGGACAAGTGGAACGACTGCGCCCGCTGCATTACCGTATGCCCGTGGAACAAACCCAACCGATGGTGGCACCGGTTTGCGACTTCGTTGATACCCAAGGGCCGGCTCGCGCGCAAGCTGCTGCTCAAGATAGACGAGTTTTTCTGGGACAAGAGGTTTCACCTCCATGGGGGCAAGGGCTGGCTGATGTACGACCGCACGACGTCGGCGAAGAAATTCGAGGGCGGCCAGATTCATCCCAATGCATGAAGCGATCTGCGCCGGTTTCGGACCGCGCTGGGCCGGCCCGTATCCGCTGAGCTCGCCTCGTCGCCCGGTTGTCGAGTGATCGTCCGGACAAGACATGGAAATCGAAGTCCCGCTCGCCGCGTCCCCCGAAACCCGAGGTAGCGTGCAGTCGATACCGGCATCGTACCTGCCGCCGCTCGAGCACCGTCCCGAGCTCGTATTCGCTCTTCCCGAATTGCAGTACCCGTTGCGGCTGAACGCAGCGGTCGAATTCATCGACCGGCCGCTCGCGCAGGGCTGGGACGATCGCGTAGTTTACCTGTCAGGCGAGCGTTCCATTACCTACCGCGACCTTGCCAACGATGTGAATCGACTGGGCAATGCGCTGCGCAAACTCGGAATCCGGGCGGGCGATCGTGTATTGCTGAGAATTCCAGACCGGCCGGAGCATGTTGTCTGCATTCTGGCGCTGCTGAAGATCGGCGCGGTCGCGGTCCCGACATTTACGCTGCTCCGCGCGGCCGACATCGTCTATCGGGAAGCCGATTCCGAGGCGTTGGCGCTGATCGCCGATTCTAGGTTTCTCGATGAGGTCGAAAATGCACGACCGTCGTTTAGCTTTGTTCGGCACTGCATCGCAATCGGCGACACCGACCGGGCCGGTTACCTCTCCTACGATGCACTCCTGGCGGCCGAGTGCGACCACCTCGATCCCGCCCGGACCCGGCGCGACGACGTGGCGCTGCTGCTCTATACCTCCGGCAGTACGGGTGAGCCCAAAGGCTGTTGTGAAAGCCACAGCGATCTGCTGGCGATCGCCGACGGTTTCTGCAACTATCAAATGCCGCTGCGGCCGGGGGATGTCATCGCCGGTCAGCCTCCCATTGCGTTCTCGATGGGGGTTGGATTCTTCCTCTCCTACCCGCTGCGTTTCGGTGTGCCGGCGGTTCTGATGGAAGAGAAGAAGCCCGAGGCGATGCTGCGCGCGATCGAGCGCCATCGGGTGACCATCCTCGGCGCGGTCCCGACCTATTACAACATGCTCGCCCTGGCAGCCGAGGATGTCCGCGCCGACGTATCGTCGTTGCGCGATCTGCGCAGCGCGGGCGAGGCGCTTTCGCCCGCAGTGGCCGCGCGCGTCTTGAACCGTCTTGGGTCCCCGATTCGCAATTCGATGGGGTCGACGGAGTCGCTGCACATCATGTCTTCGACCCGCAGCGGCGAACCGATCCGAGAAGGCGCCTGCGGGCGCCCGATACCCGGCTTTCAGATCGTGGTGCGCGACCCGGAAACTTTCGAGGAAATGCCGCGCGGACAGCCGGGGCTGCTCACGTTTCGCGGTCCTACCGGGACCAAGTACTGGCGTAAACCGGAAGTGCAGGCAAGGTCGGTGCGCAACGGCTGGTCGATTCTGCAGGACTCGGTGTGGATGGACAACGACGGCTATCTCTTCTACGTTGGCCGACAGGACGACATGATCGTCACCGCCGGTTACAACGTCGCCCCGACCGAGGTCGAGGCCATACTGGCACGGCACCCGGCGGTGCTCGAATCGGCCTGCATTCCCGCTCCCGACCCCGACGGAGAGCGTGAGCAAGTAGTCAAAGCCTGCATCGTGCTGCGCGAGCCCGCCGTTGCCTCGGCCGGTCTGGGCCGCGAAATCCAGGTCTTTTTCAAGCAAAATGGCGCGCCGCATATGTATCCGCGCATCATCGAGTTCATGCCTTCGCTGCCGAAAACGCCGACGGGAAAGATACGGCGCTCGGCGCTGAGGAGGGAAGGGAGCTTCTAAACACGGCCGCGCCGTGTGACCAAGATCGCTCCGATCGTCCCCGGGGGTGCCTGCCCAGCGGAATCGGCATAATATGCGTCATGTGGTTCGGGGCGGGTTCGAGCGACGGATGGCGGCGTGCCCGAGGGCCGTTGAGACTTCGCGGCCGGATTGATTGCCTTATTCCTTCATAAACGAAAGAGGTTCTTACAATGAAGAAATCATTCCTTAGGTCGATCGTCGCATTGTCCGTTTTGGCATCCCCTTTTTCCACGACCGTGGCTCAGGAGAAGTTTCCCACGGAGCCTATCCGCCTCATCATCACCCACGGCGCAGGCGGGACGACTGATATGGCCGCCCGAGTGCTGCAGCCCTATTTCCAGAAGGCTATCGGCGTACCCGTCGTGATTGAGAACATGGTGGGGGCAGGAGGCAACATCGCCCGGGCCTTCGTCTTCAGGCAAAAGCCCGATGGCTACACCCTTCTGGTGAGCCAGCAGCCCTCCATGTCGAGTGGAGAGATCGTTTCCGGCGGGAAGTTTGAGGTGCTCAAGCTGACGCATCTCGTTAATGTTGCGGGCAAGAACTATGACTGCGTAGCTGTTCCCTTCGATTCTCCGATCAAGACCATCGAGGAGATGAAGAAGGCCTCTCAGGGGCAGGCGCTGACCTCCGCGGGAACGGGCATTGGAACCAACGCTTATATCGCAGCCATGCTGTTGAAGCAGAGGGTTGGAGTCAACCTGACCTACGTTCCCTTCAACAGCGGGACCGAGGCGGCTCTTGCCGTGGCTGGCAACAGGACCCAGATGGGTACAGGGGCTCTGGACAGTTATTTTCCTTTGCATGAGCAGAAGAAGTTGAGGGTCCTGGCAGTCACTGGCCCCGAAAGAGATCAGTCGCATAAAGAAATTCCGACCTTGACCGAGTTGGGATTTCCCCAAGTAAAAATGGACCAGATGACAGGTATCTTCGCCCCTCCAGGTCTTCCGAAAGACAGGGCGGATATATTGATCAAGAGCCTTCAGAAGGCTATGGCAGACCCTGATTTCAATACTGCGGCATCAAAAGCGAAGCTGACCCTGCAGCCGCTGGCGGGTGAAGAGTTTTTCAAGGCATCGAAGGCGATCTACGATACCATCACAGCTCTTAGAGACGTTCTGAAAGCGGGGGCCTCGAAGTGAACCGCTCGCCTCTCCGGCCTGTCCCTCGGCGTGACTCGGGACGGTGATCTCGTCCGCCCAGAGGCCGGGGCTTACTCGAAGTCCACGCTTGAGCCGTTCTCATCCAGTCGGCCTTGAAAGGCGGGATTCTGCACTGCCGAGCGGGTAAGAGATCCTGAAGGAGAACTGGAATATGAGGGGGAGGTCCTTTTTTCTTGATCCGGATATCGTCTTGATGGCCCTCCTCGGGGTCTTTGCAGGGGCCTTCTTGATCGAGGCGCGCTCATATAATCCCACCGCCGCTCTCTTTCCGCGGCTGGTGTCGATCTTCTCGCTGGTTTTTGTCGTCTGGACGATCACGCAGCGCTATTTGGCCCTGAGACGAAAAGCCAAGTCCTCTCCGGACACGAAGGCGCAGGCGGGGAAAAAGGCAGAAGGGTCGCTCGCATGGTATTGGAGCCTGGCCACCATGGTGGGCTACTTTGTCCTGATCTATCTGCTGGGCTTCACTCTCGTGACGCTGGTCTATCTTCTCGTCCTACCCGTTCTTCTGGGTTACAGAAGGTACAAGATCGTCCTGATCACAGGGGTCCTTTCGACCGCGACCTTCATCAGCGTCTTTTCGTATGTCCTGCATGCTCGCATTCCCGAGGGAATTGTCGAGAGCTTTTTTCGCCAGTTCTTGAGGGCGTTGTAATCCAGGAGCGTTTTGCCAATGCAAATGTGGCTCGATGGGTTCGCCATCGCCCTCCAGGGGCATAACATTCTTTATTTGCTGCTGGGAACAACCATCGGATTGGTGGTGGGTGCCATGCCGGGTCTCGGCCCCCTGTTCGGCGTCGGTCTCATGCTTCCCTTCACCTATGGAATGCCTCCGGCTACGGCGATCATCTTTCTGGCGGCGGTCCACGCCGCCACCGCTTACGGGGACTCAATCGCGTCAATTCTGATCAACACCCCCGGAGGCGTTGGATCCGTGGCCTCCTGTTGGGACGGGTATCCGCTCGCCCAGAAAGGCAAGGCGGGTTTAGCCCTCGGAGTCGCCACAACCTCCTCCTTTATCGGGGGGCTGATTGGATGGGTCTCTCTCGTCGTGATCTCGCCCCTGTTGATCCTGGTGGCACTGGAAATGGGGCCTCCCGAGTATTTCATGGTGGCCCTCCTGGCCTTATCCCTCCTGGCCATGGCCGCGAGCGGAAAAATCGTCGGAGGATTGGCGCTCGGCGGCATCGGCCTGCTGCTCGCTTTTGTCGGTAGTGATCCCATTACTGCTTCCTCGCGCTTCACTTTCGGGACCGACTACCTGGAAGATGGGCTTCCTCTGGTTCCGGTGGCGGTCGGACTTTTTGCATTGTCCCAGGCCATCACTCTTGCGGAACAGGGAGGGACCATCGCACAGATCCGAACCGTAGGAAGCATCCGCGAGGGGTTCGGCGCGACGTTGCGACGCCCTATGACGATCCTGAGAGGTGGCGTTGTTGGCGTCCTCCTGGGCGTCATGCCGGCTCTGGGACTTTCCTCGGCCAATATCGTGGCCTACCTGGTGGAGAAGAGATCATCGAAGAATCCTGAAACCTTCGGTCATGGAAACATCGCAGGCCTGGTTGCACCCGAGGTCGCAAAGAACACGTGTATCCTGGGCGATCTCATCCCCACATTCACGCTTGGGATACCCGGATCCTCGGTGACCGCTTTGTTTCTGGCGGCCATGATCATGCACGGCCTTCAGCCGGGCGCCAATTTCTTCAAAGCTTCGGGGGCTCTACCCTATGCCATCTTTGCAGGGATACTGCTCGCGCAGATCGCATTTTTTGTCATGGGCCTGCTCTTTGCCCGTTATTTCGCCATGACGGTCCTGGCGCCGAACGCCTTCATCGTGCCCATGATCGTCTTCCTTTCCTTCGTCGGTTCCTTCGCCATGCGGAACCGGGTCGAGGATATCCTGGTGACCATCATATTCGGGATCCTCGGTTACGCCCTTTCGAAGAGAGGATATCCGGCCATCTGTTTGCTGCTGGGCTTTGTGCTGGGAGACCTTGCCGAAGCGAACTTTCAGCGATCCGTCCTGATAGGCCATGGATCCTATACGGTGTTTCTCGAGAGCAAGATCTCGATCGTTCTCTTGATCCTTACCATCCTTGCCCTCATTGGCCCGTATCTGGTCAGCCTGGGGAAGAGATTCTTAACAAAGACGGCATAGAAGGTCGCGGAGCAGCCCGACCCGGGGTGGCCACAACGACATCCCTTCGATTCGGAACCTACGGGACTTGACGTGTCATCACCCGTTTGGCAAGGGAATCTTGAGGTATGGGAAAGCCCGGAAGTTCGCCCGAGGAATTTGCGCGCATGACAGGCAGAACACGGATGCGCAACAAGACAAGCTTGCGCACGTCCACGCGGCGGCGCAAGAAAGTCGTTCCGACGAAGATCCGCTGGTGTTCGGACATCATCGTCGACCTGATGCGCCAGTACGATTTTCCGTACGTACCGCTCAATCCAGGATCGAGCTATCGCGGCCTGCATGACTCGATGGTCAATTACGGGCAAGACGATCCGCAGATGCTCATGTGCCCGCACGAGAACATCGCTATCCAGATCGCGCACGGCTACGCCAAGGCGACGGGTGAGCCGCTCGTTGCCATCGTTCACAACCTGGTCGGTTTGCTGCACGCTTGCATGGCGGTCTATTACGCCTACATCGATCGTGTGCCGATTTTTCTCATTGGCGCGACTGGGCCTCTGGACACCGCGCAACGGCGCCCGCGCACCGACTGGATTCACACCGCCAAAGTGCAGGGCAACGCGGTCCGCGACTACACCAAGTGGGATGATCAGCCGCACACCATCGACGACGTGCCCGATTCATTCGCCCGCGCCTACAGCGCAATGATGACAGAGCCGCAGGGCCCGGTGTACACCTGCTACGACGCGACCATGCTCGAGCAGGCCCTGCCGCACGCTGTCGCCATGCCGCCATTGGCCTCGGCGCGCGTACCCAGCCGCATGGCGCCCGACCCGGCCGAACTCGCGCGCATCGCCGAGATGCTCGTGGCGGCGCGCCAGCCTATCCTGCTCGCCGACTGGACCTGCCGTGCCCCTCATGGCTTTGCGGAGCTGGTGGCGCTGGCCGAAATGCTCGGCGCGGGCGTCGTCGATATCGGCGCCCGGCTCAACTTCCCCAATCGCCACCCGCTCAACATGAGCCTTTGTGCTGAAGCAGCACTGAAGGATGCCGATCTCATCGTCGCGCTCGATGCGCGCGACTGGGAGAAAGTCACCACGCGTCAGGATAGTGCGACGGGCAAGAGGGTGAGCCTGGTGCCGAAGACGGCCCGCTGGGTGGAGATAAGTTTTGCCGACGTCGAGATCTCGAGCTGGTCGACCGACTATCAGCGGCGCCTGCACTCGGAGATCAAGGTCCTCGCCGACACCTCGCTCGCGATTCCAGAACTCAGCCGTCAATGTCGGCGCCTCCTCGCGCGCTCAGCCGGTGCCGGAGCGCGCATCGAGGGTCGCAAACGCAAACTAGAACGCTTGCACAGGCGGATCATGCGGACCTGGGCCCGTCGTGCGAAGGAGAATTGGGATTCAAGGCCGATTACCACGGCGCGGCTTGCTTCGGAAATCTGGAATGTCATCAAAGACGAGGATTGGGTGCTCGCCTCAAGCAATCTCAATGGGTGGTGCAACCGGCTGTGGGACTATGACCAGCCCTATCGTTACTCGGGGAACGCGCTCGGTACCTCGACCCAGATCGGAACCGCGCTTGGCGCGGCGCTCGCGCATCGGAACAAGAATCGCCTGGTGGTAGACATTCAGCCCGACGGCGACCTGATGTTCGACCCCGGTGCTTTATGGGTCGCCGCGAAGTACAGCATCCCCATGCTGGTGGTGATGTACAACAACCGTGCCTACTACAACGACTGGGAGCACCAGATCCGCATCGCGCGGCGCCGCGGCACGCCGGTGGAGCGCGCCTATATCGGCATGGACATCGTGGATCCGGAGGTGGATTTTGCAGGTCTTGCGCGCTCGATGGGCTGGCATGCTGAAAACCGGATCGAGACCGGCGATGACGTGGCGGCGGCGCTCAGGCGTGCAATTGCCGCCGTAAAGTCGGGTCGGCCCGCGCTGGTGGATACGCTTACCCAGTTCCGCTGAGGCAGATTCGGTCGTTGACGCGGTCGACCGAGAGCGTCGGTGACCGCTGTGGGTTGCGGACATCGCGTCGATTTCACGCTTGGCTCCGCGTGTGTCAAGCAATTTCCGCTTCGCCTTCAATTTTTCAAGTCGGTTCTCCTGCGGGGGTTCAATCCCCCGAGTACACCTCGAGGCTCGCCATCGCCTGGTGGAATATCTCGCCGTGAAAGAGCGGGAAGTTGGAGAAATCCCCGCGCGCTTCCTGTCGCTCGCGGGATTCCAGAGCAGTCTGCAACTCGGCCGCCGAGTCGAATACCATCTGGGCGAGCAGGGCGAAGTTGCCTTTTCTCACTGGACAAGGATCGTTCCATTCCAGGGGCACGTGGAGGACAAGCTTCCGGATTGCGGGGAATCGCTTGAGAATGGCCGCGTGCGTACTGCGATAATATTCGACGAAAGCTTGGTGATTTTCCGCCTGCCCTTCGTAGCGTACAAAATAGGAAACAGCCATCTTGTTCTCCGTTGCCGATCGGCCGCGTTGCGGATGCTTCAGTGTTCGCGAGCGAATTGATGCGCCGGATTATAGATGGAACGGCCGCGCGGCCACCTCGACAGCGGCCGGCCGCCGGTATACGCTTCACCCCCGCCGTATAATCGCCTCCAGCAATCCGTGCGGACAATCCTTGAGGACTGTGAGCAATGACCCTACCCGCTGACTCGAGAACGAGCGGCGAGGACGAACGGCGCGTTCTGCGCCGCGACCCGAACCCTCATCTGTTCCGGCCAATCACGATCGGGTCTGTGACCGTGAAGAACCGGATCATGCTCTCGCCGATGTGCCAGTATTCGGCTACCGACGGCGTCATGAACGACTGGCATTTCGCCCATCTGGCAGCGCGCGCCGTCGGCGGCGTGGGCATCGTCTGCACGGAGGCGGTGCATACCGAACCGCGCGCCCGCATCACCAAGTACTGCCTGGGCCTGTGGAACGATGTGCAGCGCGACGCCATGAAACGGGTGGTCGATTTCATCGCGGCGCAGGGCGCGGTGCCGGCCATCCAGTTTGGGCATGCCGGGCGCAAGGCGTCGGTCGGACGGCCATGGGAGGGCAGCCATCCGGTGTCTCCCGCGGAAGGCGGCTGGGAAGTGATCGGGGCTTCCGGTCGGCCGTATGCGAAAGGATGGCCGGTCCCGATCGAAATGAACCGCTCGATGATCGAGAAGTCGCTGGCGGAACTCGCGACCGCCGTACGCCGCGCGCGCGAGGTTGGCTTCAGGATCATCGACATTCACGGCGCTCATGGTTATCTGATTCACCAATTCCTGTCGCCTCTGAGCAACTTCCGCCAGGACGAATACGGCGGCAGCTTCGACAATCGAATTCGCTTCCTGCTCCAGAGCCTCGATGCCGTCAGGTCGGAATGGCCGCGCGAGAACCCCTTGTTCCTGCGCATTTCGGTCACCGACTGGGTCGAGGGCGGCTGGTCGCTCGAGGACAGCATTGCCCTGTGCAGGATTCTCAAGGTGCGCGGCGATGTCGATCTCATCGATTGCTCATCCGGCGGCAACGACCCGCGGCAACAAATCCCGATTCATCCGGGCTACCAAGTGCCCTTGGCGGCGGCAGTCAAGGCGGCGACGGGAATGAGAACCAGCACCGCGGGTCTGATCCACAGCGCGGACATGGCCGAGTCGATCATCGCCAATGCTCAGGCCGACATCGTGGTCATGGGCCGGACGCTGATGGCCGATCCGTACTGGCCTCTTCGCGCTGCCGTCGCGCTGAAGGCCGCGACGGTCAAATGGCCGGTTCAGTACGAGCGCTCGAATATTTTCTAGTCCTTGACGTTAGTAAAGTTAGTAAATAAAATCGCTTGACCATCAGCCGCACGGGGGAAGACATGGGAAAAAGCGAAAGCCTTTCGATCAGCCACGCGCCCCCGGCGGGCGCAGCTCGGCCGCTGGACCGGGATCTGCGCGGCTACCTGGCGACGAACTCGGATGTCGTCACGCGCATCACCAAACCCGTGTCGATCGAGAACATACCGGCGCTTTCGGCCCAGAGCGAACAGCCGATACTGTTCGAGAATATCGCCGAGAAGCCCGGATTCAGGCTATGCGACATCTTGGTCAAGCACCGGCATCTCCAGGCTCGCGCGCTTGGCGTGTCCAAGGCCGAGTACTTGCGAACTCTCGCCTACCGGCTGCGGCTGCCGCCGCGCGGTTTCAAGTACGTCAAAGACGGTCCGGTCAAGGAGGTCAAGCAGCTCGGAAAGGATGCCGATTGGACCCGGCTGCCGGTGCCCATTCACACCGACCTCGAAGAGCAGCCGTACGTTACCGCAATGAACCTGGTGAAGGATCCCGAGACGGGGTTTTACAACGCGTCGCACGCCGGGACCATTGTGAGCGGGCCACGAAGTGGATTGCCGAGTTTCGTCACGCCGCACACTCACGTGATCATGAACAAGTACCGGGAAATCGGGCAGGACAAGATGCCCTATGCATTTGTTTTCGGGATTCCGCCTGCCTACGAGATCATGGCCAATTATTCCGGCCAGCACATGGACATGTGGGGCGAGCTGGAAATGGTGGGCACCATCATGGACCAGGATGTCGAAATGGTGGCTTGCGAGACCATCGACATGAGTGTTCCGGCTCACGCGGAAATCGTCGTCGAGGGGTGGGTGCATTTCGGGAAGATGTTCGACGTCGGCGTTTCGGTATCTCCTTCCAGCTACTTTCTGCCCAAATCATCGCGTTTGCCGGGATTCGAACTCACCGCGATCACTATGCGGGGTGACCGGCCCATATACCGGAACCACCAGACGTGCCCCGAAACCGATCATCAGCCGCTGCCGCGGCTGTGTCACGAAGCGATGGTCTACAACCGCTTGACCGAGATGGGCTTGAAAGTGACCGATGTGCGTTTTCCGACGTGGGGGGCAGCGCTCTCGTGCATCATCCAGTTCGAGTATCCGCGTCAGGGATTCGTCAACGACGCGTTGATGCTTATTCTCGGGTCGCCGTGGCTCAACACCAAGATGGTGGTAGCGATAAGTCCAGACACGAACATCGAGAAGGCCAGCGACGTCTACCATGCGATCGCAACCCGCTGCGACCCCTCGCGCGATATCTTTGTCGTTTCGAACACGCGGGGTTCGCCTTACGACCCATCGGCGGCGCTGCTGCCCGGTGATGCTTTTTGGCGCACCGTCGGAAAAATCGGCATCGACGCGACCGCCAAAGCGCGCCACGATGCCAAAGACTTCATTCGGAGCTGGCCCCGCAACTGGGGCAAGGTCCGGCTTGAGGATTACCTTTAGGATTCTTGATCCTCCCGGGCCCGGCCGCCGGTCCCACTACACCTGTCAAACACCGAGGAGACATCCATGACACTGCCGCCCCCCCGTCTGACCGAAGAAGGCTCTCCATTCATTCCTTATGTGCCCCAGGAGAAGGTGGTCGAGCGCCTCCGCCCGATCGTAGAGCCCTATATGAAACGCATGGGTTTTCTTCCCAACGCGCTCAAGCTCTACGCGCACCGTCCCGAGATCGCGGAGACCTTGTTCAAGCTGAACAGCAACGTCATGCGCGATCCGTCGTCGACGCTCGACCAGGGACTCAAGCGCAAGCTCTCGGCAGTCGCGTGCAACGCGAATGGCTGCACGTACTGCACGGCGCACTGCTGCGCCATGCTGCGGGCGCCCAAGGAATCGAAATCCGAAGGCTGGGGCTTATCGGACAACGACGTCTACGACCTGGTGGCGGGAAAATACCAGCCCAAGGACGAGTTCGAGCGCGTTTGCATCGAATTCGTGCGTACCGCCTCGGAAACTCCCGGGGGAGTCCCCGATGAACTTCTCGCGCGCCTGAAGAAACTCCTCACTCCTGCGCAAATCGTCGAGCTCGCCTGTGTTGTGGGGTTCTGGAAATTCTATAACACCGTGCACGACGCACTGCACATCCCGCTCGAGCAGCATCTTCTTGCCGACTCCGGCTGGGTGGACGTTTAGGACGTGCCCAAGCGACCCATCCGCGCAAACAACAACGCACGAATCGCAACGCGCGGCAGGCACCCGTGCACGACGACGTTGCCCTCGCTCGTCGAGGGCAATTCCGACGCCAGGTTTCGCCGCCTGGTCTACGATTTCCTGACCTTGTCCGCGCGCATGCGGACCATGCGCGAGCATTTGGGGGAGCAGGCCGGACTTACGGCGCCGCAGTACACGTTCCTCATGGCGGTCATGGAGCTCGGGGAGCATACCGGCGTGACGATGACGGAACTCGCCGATTACCTGTTGGTGACTCCGGCCTTCGTAACCCACGAATCGAATGTTCTGGTTCGCTCAGGATTGATCGTGAAACGGGCAAATCCACAGGACGGTCGCAGCAGCTTGCTTTCGCTCTCGGAAAAGGGTTGGCGTCTCGTCTCCAAGCTCATACCGGAGGTGAGAGCGGTGAATGACCTGTTTTTTTCCCAGCTTGACGAGACGACCTTTCGGCGTGCGCAGCAACTGTTGGCGCTGTTGCTGGAGGGTTCCGAGCATGCCATGGGATATGTCGCTGCCGGCCGTGCGGTGAAAGGGCTGCGCAATGCCCCGGGGCGCGATCGTCAGGCCCCGGCGAATCGTCCTCGGGGCGCATGAAGCACGGTCGGCCGGCGGTCTATAGACTGCTGCGCGATGCGATGCGGCAGCACCAGCGTAATTTCTGCTCGCTGGCGTACCCAACACCTTGGTCATGCCATTTATGACCGCTGCTGATACACTTCTTGGCGCATCCCCACTCGCGCGCCAAGCGAAACTTCAGGAGACTCTAATATGACCTCGACGTCCAGTTATGGCCCGGCTTTCCGGCTTTCCGCAGTATTTTCCATGTTGTCGGCTGCCGTCCTGTTTGCGGTTGAAACTCCGGTCTTGGCCCAGCAGGCACCGATCGTCATGAAAATGAGCACAGCGACGCTCAATGATATGCAGCACGAGTGGTACCGGCGTTTCGGCGCGGAGGTGGAAAAAAGATCCGGCGGCCGCATCAAGGGCGAGATCTATCCCGCCAGCCAACTCGGCGCTATCCCGCGCCAGATAGAGGGTGTCCAGTTCGGATCGATCCAGCTCTGGAACGGCCCGCCGCAGTTTCTCGCCGGCGTGGATTCACGCTTCGAAGTGCTGTCCGCCCCCGGCTTGTTCAAGAACAGCGAGCATGCGCACAAGGTGCTCCAGGATCCCGAGTTTGCGGCGCCTTTTCTTGCCATAGGGACCCCCAAGGGTTTGAAGGGCGTGGGGCTCACGGTGACCGGCCCGATTTCGATTGCCACCCGCACCAAGGCGACGAAGCTCTCTGACCTCGCCGGGAAGAAGATCCGCGTGCTTGCCTCGGCCATAGAACTGGAGGAGATGAAGCGGATCAAGGCCACGGCAGTCCCGATGTCGCTCGGAGAAGTGCTGCCGGCGTTGCAGCAGGGCGCGCTCGACGGGACCATGAGTTCACTGCCGGTGATCTCCGCCATGCGCTACTACAGCGTGGCCAAGTATGCCCTGCAGACCAACCACGTGATGGTGGTCGTAATCAATGTCGCATCCAGGATCTGGTTCGACAAGCTGCCGCCGGACTTGCAGAAGGTGGTGATGGATGCGGGCGCCGCCGTGAGTCGCGACATTCTTCCCTGGGCGTTGCAGAACTACAAGGAGCATGAGGGGGTCTGGGTCAAGGGCGGCGGCGAGATCTCAACGCTTTCCCCGTCGGAACAGGCCGAGATCGTGCGGTTGATGGCCCCGATCGGGGCCGAAGTGACGGCCAGAAAACCTGAAGAAAAGGCGATGTTCGACCTGCTCGTCAAGGTTGCGAAAAAGCACCAGTAACCGCGCCAGCGTCCGTCCCGCGCCAGCCTGCCGGGACGGATATGAACCGCGCCAGGCGTCTCGTGCACCGATCTACCACGTGGGCTCACGCACCTGGCGCCCCGCCCTCGGAGCGCCTTCCCGTCCTACACCTGCGCCTACTGCGCGCGGATGTTGGCTTCCTTTGCCACCCGGGTCCACTTCGCTATATCGGCCTTGACGATTGCGCCGAATTCAGCCGGAGTGATCCCGCCCGGGTCGTAGCTTAGCGATGCAAAGCGCTCCTTTACGCTGTCGGACCTGAGAATCACGGCGAGCTCACTGTAGAGCCGGTCGATGATGGGGCGGGGGGTTCCGGCCGGTGCGAACAGCGCTGTCCAAATGACGACGTCGAAATTCGCTAGTCCGGATTCGGCCATGGTCGGAACATCGGGCAGGATGGCCGATCTCTTGGGGCTGGTCACCGCCAAGCTGCGCAGTTTTCCGGCCTTCATTTGCGGCAGCGCCGGCGCCATATCTATCGCGGCGATCGCCACCTGCCCGGCGACCGCTGCGGTAATTGCCGCGGCGGTGCCTTTGTAGGGAACGTAGACGATGTCCACGCCTGCCTGCCTCTTGAACAATTCGGTCGCCAGGCGAAACGGCGGCGCGCCGGCAGCATAGAACAGACCACCGGGTTTGGCTTTGGCCAGGGCGATCAGTTCCTTGACCGAGGATGCCGCAACCGATGGATTCGCGACAATCAGGATCGGGTAGGTAGCCAACTGGGTGATGGGCGCAAAATCCCGCAACGTGTCGTAGGGAAGGCGATCGTACATGCCGGGACTGAAGGTCATCGCCCCGCTCGAGGCGGCGAGAAGCGTGTATCCGTCCGGTGCCGATTTGGCCGCGTATTCCGTGGCGATAATGGCGTCCGCGCCGGGCTTGTTGTCCACCACGATCGGCTGGCCCAGTCGCTCGGCCAGTTTCTCGCCGACGATGCGCGCGATGAGGTCGGTGCCGCCGCCCGGCGGAAACCCAACCACGAATTTAATCGCCTTGGTCGGGTAACTTTGCGCCGTCGCCTGACCGAAAGCAAGGGTCAGCGCGAACGCCAGCAACAGGCCAAGTGTCTTCAGTGCAGTCTTCATTTTGGCTCCCTTGGGCAGATTTGGTTTCTAAGGAATATCTGCAAAACGTGTCGTCGCTTCTCGAAGGTGAGGCGTTAAGACAAGAGGCGAACGGCACGGGTTAATTCGATGAAACAAATGACATTTGGGGCGACGGGATTTCACAAG
>JACQTO010000031.1 GCA_016210745.1 Betaproteobacteria bacterium | reverse complement strand
TGCCGCCGTCATCAGTGCGATCGGCCCGAAATAAACGTAGCGGCCCGGGATGCGCTGCAACGCCAGCGCAACGGGAACCCGCCTGCGTGGTAAACGAACCCCCTCGCGGGTTGAAGGAACCCGCTCGCGGGTTGGGGGCCCCCCCTCACGGGTGAGCGCTTCCAGCTGCGGCAGGCCTTTGTCGATGAGGTAGAAACCGACATGCGTTGCGCGCTCGTCGCCATCGTTGCGCGCCGCGGCGTTGCGCGCCAGTTGCAGGCAGCTGCGCGCCACCTGTTCCTCGGCGAGCCCGCTGCGCGCAGCGATCTTCTCCAGCACGTGGCGATAGTGATCGCGGGTGGCAAAGTCCATCCGGCCGTACACGCCTGCGGGATCCTCGCGCAGTGTACGTTCGGCGACGCTCATCGTCTCGACGAATGCATGCCAGTCGGTCGCGGCAAGCGAGCGCAGGCTGCCGATGCTGTTGCTGATGGAGACCTGGTCGGCCGCCTGCTGCTGGTTTTCCGTTTGAACCGATTGCTCGATCGTCTGGCCCGACTCTGCGAGCAGCTGTTCGATCCAGGTAAGAGGCAACGCCAGAGCCGGACTCTGCCCTTGCAGCCGGCGCGCGAATTCCGCGACGAACGAACTCGCCATCGGCGGTCCCGATCGCGCCATATCCGCGATCACCAGAATCAGGCTCTTGGGATCGCGCTCGGCGATATCCATCATCTGGTCGGCCCAAAAGTCGGCGCGGTTGCGGCCGATCCTGTCGGCAGCGATGCGCGTGGCCACGCGCCGGAGATTCTCGATCAGGGCCAGACGCAGCATGATCGGGATCGCCCATAGCTCCCCCAACTTCAGCGCGGTGACGCTCTGGTAGGCAGCCACGAAACTGCTGAGACTTTCCGGATCCACGCGCCCATCGCCGTGCGCGATCGTCTCCAGCGCGATGTCGTACACGCGTGGCACCCCGGCCGACGGGCCACTGGCCAAACGCGGCAGTTCCCGGCTGTAGCCTTTCGGCAAGTGTATCCTGGCCGTGCGAATCTGTTCTTCGATCAGGTAGAAGTTGTCGAGCAGCCATTCCCCGGCCGGCGCAATCCTGCGAGTCGCTTTGACCGCCGCCGCGAGCAAATCGAAAGCGCCGATCAAGACGCGTTCATTTTCCGCCAAGCGCGCGAGGAGCCGATCCGAAATGCGCCCCAGAGCCAGTCCGTGCATGCCCGCCAGGGTCTTGCCGTGGCTTTGCATCTGCTCACTGCTGAACAGTTCCGAGCGCAGCGGTTGCTCGTCAGCGGCGGATTCTTGCGGCCATGCGCTTCCACGCAGGCCCGCCGCCCAATGCGGCAAGGCTGCGCGAATGAGCGCGCGGTTCAATTTCAATTCAGGGTCTTCCTCGTACCTGCGTCGCCCCCGGTCCGTCCATAGGGAAGATACCGATCAAAATGCGCGCAGTATGTGCGCTAGCGAACGGACCGTAGTCGGGCTGCCCGGACAAGACTCAGATGCGTCTTGTCGGGCCGCAGAATTGCCAGCGTTTCTTGCCGGGAGTCAGTGATGCACCAATGCATGGCGCCAGACGCTCAACGTCGCCGCATCGATCGGCGGCCAGCAAGGAAGGCTGTGTGCAGCGGGACGGCGGGAGCCGCCCCGCTGCGTCGCATCAAATGGCTTTCAGGTCGGTCGCGGAAATCTTTCCGTTTTGGCCCTTCTCCAGTTCGAACGAGACTTTCTGGTTCTCGCTGAGCGAGCCGAGTCCGGCACGCTCGACCGCGGAGATGTGCACGAACACGTCCTTCGATTGATCGTCGGGCTGAATGAAACCAAAACCTTTGGCGCTGTTGAAAAACTTTACGGTACCGGTAGACATGATGTCCTCCAGATATGGCGTTGCCTCACGCGATGGTGCGTGAAGCATCAAATCACCTGCGGGAGAGGACCGGAAGTAGAGGACCGGTAGGAACAGCCGGAGAAGGACTGCGGGCGGACCCAAAGCGAATTCGACGTCGACATTATGGACGCAAAGCCGGCGTATTGATATAGCAATCGCGGACATTCTTCCAATAACCCTTCAGCCGATGCGGATCGCGAGTTCTCAGCCGCCTGCGCCAAGCTCGGCGGCCCTGGCCGCCTCGACCGCGTGTTCCCAGTCCGCCTGCGTGGATGTCCGGGCGGCGTATGCGTCCATCAGGGTGATCACCATGGCGAAGGTCTCCGCGTCAAGGGCGGTGATCTCCGCGCGCCGAAACTCGCCCCGTTGGTACGTCAGAGCCTCCAGAATGCGGGTGAGCAGGCGCGATTGCGCAAAAGCCGGATTCTGCTCGATCCGCTTCACCGCCGAGGTCAGTGGATCGGCAATCGGAAGCTGTTGACGAAATCGAATGACGTGGCGAAGCGCTTCCTGAAACTGGACCGCGGACAGCAGCTCGGCGGCGCCGGCCGCGGGACTTGATTCGGCAAGGTGCGCGCTCAAGCGGGGTCAAACACCATGGCGGCGATGGGCATCTTTCGACTACTCAGTAATTTACGCCGGCTAGAATCATTACCCGCTCTCCGAGTCTCCATCTCGCCGTATCGGTATCCGTGAGTACGCGCATCGCTCCGTTCTGCATGCGAACGGTTATTTCATAGTTTCGGACCGGCTTCCCCTCGATCCCGCCGCCTTCCGCCATTCGGCCCGGCGCGCCGACTCCGGTCTCTTCGTCGGAAACTCCGACTTCCCGCGTCGATTCAATCACGCCGCATTCGGCACACCCGTAGGCGCGGGCGCCGCGTGCCGCATTCGCCCGTGCCGCGGCCGCTTCAGGCCGCTCAGCGGGTGCGACGACCCCATTAGGGCCCTGTACGGGGATCGCCAGGGAGCCAACTGCAATGCCGCTGACCAGAATCGCCGCAATGCCGCCGATCAACAGCGTCGAACGCCGGTGATTGATCCCTTGCTTTTCCATTTTCAGCTCCCTTCAGCGACTCGAAAACCCCGCTCGGCAAAGGCCGGATCGGGGGACCTCGATAATTATGTTGATCATGCCCTGTGCGCGCGGCGTCTTCTGTGCGCTGGAGCGCATACGGCAGAAATTGATCTGCCGTCTTCCCGGCCGCAGCCGCCGCAGCCAACCTTGTCTGTTCCAGAACCAGAACCGCCCCACGGCAGCTCTGAGCAGGTGTCTACGTGAAGCAATCGTTTACCCCTTTGATGAGCACGCTATGTGCGCTCGCGTACATACCACGCCAAATAATTGATTTAGTCTTCAATTGACCTATGAAACCCATGTCGGAACCCGCCGCAATAGCTCAACCGACGCCGCAGGAACGCGCCGTCTGTATCCTGGACCGCACGTGGCCGATTTACCCTTTCACAATCTTCGGAGGCAGGCGCAAATGAACGCCACAAAACTCATAGGAATCGTCTTGATTGCGGCCGGCTGCCTTGGCCTGGTCTATGGCGGCTTCAGTTATACGAAGGAAACCACGGGCATGAAGGTGGGCCCGATAGAACTCAAGGTGCAGGAGAAGGAAACGGTAACAGTCCCGTTGTTGGTCAGCGGCGGGGCGATCGCACTGGGCGTGTTCCTGCTCGTCGGCGTCGGGCGCAAATAGCGGCCCGCCGGATCACGCATCGTGCGATAGCCTAGCGCGGCGCGGCGAAGAGCAGCACCCAATAGACACCCGCCTCGCTCGCCCTGTTGACCGAGTACGCCACACCCATCTCGGTATGCCTCGAGGCCATCAAGTTCGCGCAATGCGCCGGGCTCTTTAACCAACCCGCGACCGCTGCCTCCGGGGTGGTCTGACCGGAGGCGATGTTCTCGCCCACGCTGCGCCACTCGTATCCCGCGCGCGTCAGCCGATCGGCCGGCTCGCTGCCGTCTCGGCCTTCATGAGACAGGTAGCTGTGCCGCGCCATGTCTGTGGCGTGCGCAAGCGATATCCTGCTCAGGGTGTCGTTCAGCCTGAGTCGGCCCGAGGCAGCGAATCGCTCGTTGCCGCAGAGCCTCGCCCGGGAGCGGGCCCGATTGACCAGTGCCAGCATGGTATCCGCGACATCCTCCGACGCTTCGGCGGCGGGAGGCGAAAAAGGCTCGGCGAGGATGATCCGGGTCTCTCGATTCTGCTGATGAATGCCCATTTCCCTGAAGCCGGGGTCGACCATATGCTCGCAGAAGTTGCCGGCCACGAAATCGGCGATTGACTTCGCGCCCGGATCGCCTGTCAATCGGAGCAGTGCCGATCGGCTCGCGCGGTAGCCGGTGGTTGCCAGCACGTCCTGGTAGGGCAGGCGCCCGGTGGCGCGTTTCGCCGCTTCGGAGAGTTGCGCGTTCTCCCGCAGCGGAGGCGCGACCCCGGATCGGCCGCCGCAGCCGTTGGCGCGCACGACGTTCAGCGCTCTTGCCAGCCCGGCACTCTCGGCAGCGGGCGACGGAATTGCGATACAGGCGGCGGCAGCGAAAAAAACCGCCATCACCAGGGCGCGCCGAGCGCCGACAATTGCCGCGAACCGGCCCGTCATTCCCACCCTGAAGTTCCCGTCATTCTCCGCCCCGCCGAACCATCGATCCTTCAGGCCTTAGGCGCGCTGCGCCGCGCAACAATGGGCACCACGCAGTTGACCACTGCGGCCTCGGAAATCTTTTTGCTTGCCTCGGCCGCGCGCTTCTCTTGCGCGATTTTCCGGAACTTTTTTCCGAGGTCGGTATTGAACGAAGTCGTGTAGCGGAACGACTTGTCGGTGATTCTGATCATGATCACTCCTTTCGATTTACGGATCGCGCGATTCTCGGCGCCATCCTCGATAGGAATGATCGTCCTTCTGTCTGAAACTGTCAGTTCGCTAGCGCACCATTCTCACTCCGCTCTTGTCCACCCGCCCCCGAGCGCCTTGAACAGGCCGACAGACGCCTGCAGCCGCGAGAGGCGGATCTGCGCAAGTTGATCTTGAGCCTGAAAGAGCGTGCGCTGCGCATCGAGAACCGTCAGCAGGTCGTCGGCTCCCTCGCGGTAGCGGACTTCCGCAATCCGGAGCGCGAGCCGCGCCTGCACCAGGACCTGTTCCTGCAGCGCTTCCTGGTCCACGCTGCGGCTTGCGGCCGCCAGCGCGCTTTCGACGTCCGCCAGCGCGGCGAGGATGAACTTGCGGTAGTTCTCCACCAGTTCGCGCTCGCGCGATGCCGCCACATCGACCTGCGCGCGCAGACGGCCGCCGTCGAAAATCGGCTGCAACAGCGAGGCGCCGATCGTCAATGCCGCGGTGGGCGCGCTGAGGAAGTTGAGCAGCACATCGCTCGCGAGTCCCGCCGATCCGGTCAGCGAAATGCTGGGCAGCAACGCGGCTCGCGCCGCGGCGACATTGGCGTTGGCGGCGGCGAGCTGCGCCTCGGCGCTGGCGAGGTCGGGCCGGCGCACGAGCAATTCCGCCGGAATACCCGGAGCGATCCGCGGCACGAGCACGGCGGCCACGCTCGACGCCGCGGCGTCGAATCCTTCCGGTTGCCTTCCAAGCAATATCGCCAGCGCAAAGAGCGTCTGGCGCTCCTGCAGTTCGAGCGGCGGGATGGCGGCGCGCTGCGCAAGAACTGCCGCCTGCTGGCGCGCGACGTCGAGCGGCGAGACCGCGCCGTTGCGCGCACGCGCGTCCACCACCTTGAACACGCGCTCGGCTATCGCCAGATTCTCGCGCGCAACAACGAGGCGAGCGCGCAGAGACAGCACCTGGAAGTAGGCGTTCGCGACACCGGCCACGAGCGTGAGCCGGACCGTCTCTTGGTCGAAGCGCGTGGCGCGAAGCGAGGATTCTGCCGCGCGCACGTCGGCGGCATTGCGCCCCCACAGATCGACCTCGTAGCTTGCGCTCAAGGTGGCGCTCGATGAATCGGCGCCGCTCGAGGGCCCTCCCTGCGGGCGCGTTTCGCGCCTTGCGGTGGCGGCGCTGAAATTCAGTGCCGGAAACAGCGTCGAGCCGGCGATCCGCGCCTGCGCTTCGGCCTGGCGCACGCGCTCTGCGGCGATCGCCATGTCGGGACTCGCTCTCAAGGCCGCATCGATCAGTCCGGAGAGTTCGGCCGAGCCGAAACTGCGCCACCAGTCCCGCGCCGGCGAAGCCGCATCGGAGGCACCCGATTCCAACCACGCCCCCGGCATCGCGGGCGCGCTCGCCGGCGGATTGCCGCTGGTCGCGCAGGCGCCCAGGCCGAGCGCGGCGAGCAGGGCAAGGAGGAATCCGAGCGGCCGTCGCATCGCGCGACTCACGTCGCCAGTGCGACGATGGGATCCACCCGCGCAGCTTTTCGCGCCGGCATGTAGCCGAACACGAGTCCGGTCACGAATGCGCAGCCGAAGGCGAGCAGCACCGGGCCGATCGAGTATTTGACCGGCGTGCCCAATGCACCGATGATCGCCGCTGCCGCCAGGCCCACTGCCACGCCGATCGCGCCCCCGAGCAGGGACACCACCAGCGCCTCGGTGAGAAATTGCTGCAGGATGTTCCTCATGCGCGCGCCGGTGGCCATGCGTATGCCGATCTCGCGCGTGCGCTCGGTCACGCTCACCAGCATGATGTTCATCACGCCGATGCCGCCCACCAGCAGCGAGATCGCCGCGATCGATCCCAGAAGGACGGTGAGCGTGTTCTGCGTCTCCGTAGCCGTCTCCAGGATCGATGCCATGTTGCGGATCTGGAAGTCCATGCTCTGGTGCCGCGACTGCAGGAGCGTCGTCACAGCTTCCTGCGTTTCGTCGATGAGGGCAACGTCGTCCACAGCCACCGTGATGTTGCGCAGGAAGCGCTGCCCGAAGAGGCGCAGGCCGCCGGTGGTGAGCGGGACCAGCACCACGTCGTCCTGGTCCTGGCCTTGCGGGGAGGCGCCGCGCACCGCCATCAGCCCGATGACCTGGAACATCACGTTGTTGAGCACGATGTACTGTCCGACCGGGTCCGCGTCCTTCGCAAACAGCTTGTCCGCAACGGTCTGGCCGAGCACGACTACCGCGGCATAGCTCTTCGTATCCTCCGTCGAAAAAAATATGCCCCGGCTGACCGCCCAGTTGCGAGCCACCGGAAACGTCGCCGAGGTTCCGGTCGCCTGGGTCTGGTAGTCGGAATTGCCGAAGCGGGCGGTGACGCTCCCGCCCAGCTCGGGCACGGCGGCGAGCACGTTGGGCAGCTCGGCGATCGTCTCGGCGTCCTCGGGAACCAACGAGGCGACGGTCCCGCCAACGCCTCTGCGACCCGGCTGGCCGGGACGGATGAGCAGCAGGTTCGTGCCCATCGCGCTGATGCGATCGAGCACGATCTGCTTGGCGCCATCGCCGATGGCGAGCATCGCGATCACGGAGGCGACACCGATTACTATGCCGAGCAGCGTGAGCACGGTGCGAAAGAGGTTGGCGCGCAGTGCCCGCACCGCGGTCTTGGCCGCCTCGAACGCCCCGCCGAGAAACGAAGCGCCGCCCTCGTCGGGCGCCTGCGCGATGTCGTGCACCGGCCGCTCGTTTGATAACTGCGCGGACGGGCCGGGATCGCTCACGATCCGACCATCCCTGATTTCGATGACTCTCGTCGCCTGCGCGGCAATGTCGAGCGCATGCGTAATGAGGATGACCGTGTGCCCGCGGCGCGACAGGTCCTGCAGCAGCGCCATGACTTCGACCCCGCTCTTGCTGTCGAGCGCGCCGGTAGGCTCGTCGGCGAGGACGATGCGCCCGCCATTCATCAGCGCGCGGGCGATGGACACGCGCTGCTGCTGCCCGCCCGAGAGCTGGCTGGGCCGGTGCGCAAGCCGGTCGCCCAGACCGAGCGAGCCGAGCAGCTCCTTGGCCCGCGCATCCCGCTCCGCGGGCGGCATCCCCGAATAGACCGCCGGCACCTCGACGTTTTCGAGCGCGGAGGCGGTGCCGATGAGGTTGTAGCTCTGGAAAACGAAGCCGAACGCCTCGCGCCGCAGCCGCGCCAGCTCGTCGCGCTCGAAGGCCGAGACGTCCTCGCTCATGAAGCGGTAGGTACCGGTGGTCGGCCGGTCGAGGCAGCCGATGATGTTCATGAGCGTGGTCTTACCCGACCCCGATGCTCCCATGATCGCGAGAAATTCGCCAGGAAAGATTTTCAGGCTGACTCCGTGGAGCACTTCGACATCCAGCTCGCCGCTGCGGTAGGTCTTGGTCACATCGACGAGCTCGATCAGAGGTCCGATTGACAAATTCGCGGAAACGGCACCCTCCGGTGGACGCGCGAGTACGCCGGAGCCCAAGTCGGACTTCACGGGCGAATTCCCCTCTGCGCCGCATTCGGGACAAGCGAACTGCCGGTCTGCGCCCGCGCAGCCGGAGCTGGCGTGCGGGTTCCGATCACGACCTTTTCGCCAGGCTCGAGGCCCGAGACGATCTGAGCCGAGACGCGGTTCATCACGCCGACTTTCACTTCCCGGTCGGTAATCTTGCCGTCGGCGTCGACGACGCTTACCAGCGCAACGCCTTTGGCGAACTGGGTTCGCGGATCGATAACCGATGCACGCTCGCCGGCGCCCGATGCGCGCTCGCCTGCGGCTCGGGACCCGCGCGAGCGGCCTCCGGACGCGGCCGGGCGCAGTGCGGCAAGCGGGACCAGGACCGCGTCCTTCGCGCTCGAGACGACGAAGAACACCTGGGCCGTCATCTGCGTCATCAGCGCCTGGTTCGGATTCGCAACGTCGAACAAAGCGTCGTAGAGCACGACGTTATTCACCACCGTTGGCGTGGGCGGGATCTGGCGCAGTTTTCCGTAGAAGCGCCGGTTGTTTCCGCCCAGCGTGGTGAAGTAGACATCCATGCCGACGCGCAGCTTCGGCACGTCGGCCTCAGAGACCTGGGCCTGCACCGTCATCGTCGACAGGTCCGCGATGCGCATGACGATGGGCGCCTGCTGGTTGGCATTCAGCGTTTGGCCCTGCTTGGCCGCCTGCGAGACGACGGTCCCGGCAATCGGCGCATAGATCTTGGTGTAGCCGAGATTCGCCTCGTCCCCGCGCAGCGTGGACTCCGTCTGCTGCATCTGCGCCTTGATCGAATTCACCTGGGCCAGTGCCGATTGCCGCGCCGCCTCGGCGCTCTGAAGCGCATCGGCCGAAGTCGCGCTCTCGCGCGTGAGATTCTGTTGCCGCGTGAGCTGAAGCTCGGCGAGTGCGAGCTGCGCCTGCCTGTCGGCAAGCTGTGCCCGCTGGTTGAGCAACTGGGCGCGATCGCCGTCCACTTTGGACTGGTAGACCGAGGGGTCGATCTCGGCCAGGAGTTGTCCGGTCTTGACTACGGCCCCGATGTCCACGTGCAGCTTCTTCAGTTGTCCGGAAACCTGCGTGCCGACGTCAACGAACTCTTTGGGCTGGAGCGTGCCGGTCGCAGTGACCGTGTCCTCGAGGTCTCCGCGGGCGGCCACCGCGGTCAGAACGCTTTTGCCCGTACCCTCCTTGGCAGACCACGCTTGCCATGCGTAATAGCCACCGCCTGCCAGCGCCGCGCACGCGGCAATCACCAGCGCAATAAGGCCGAGCCGCCGCGTGCGCGAAGGGGAGAGGGCCGGTCTGGGGCCCGGACGTTCCTGACTTGACTGCGATCGATTGGCTTTCGCGGAATCTAGCTTAGGCGCGGATTCGACGTCCTGCATGGCGGGGCACTCCGTTGAAACACAATTATCCTCCCAAACGGGATTGGCACTGTGCGCCAACGCACATACGGACGCAGAAGAAAAGCTGTAGCAGCAGTCCAGGCGTCTTCGCGCTCAACGCGGAAGGCGCGTACGTGGAATGGGCATCGTCGGGAGCGGGCTGGGCATCGGTGGCACCCGCATAAGCGCACGAGCTGTCTCGCTCGGAACCGGAGGGGTTCAACGGAGACTGCACAGATGCGGGGTGACCACTTCGGCGGCCGCAAACTCCGACGTTGAGTGACAAAGCTTGTTCCAACTCCGCAGCCGGGTCTGTGCGCAAGCGTACATTATTTGACGGCAACGCCGCCGCTTTGGCGCGTTTAGCGCGTATCAGCCTGCGGCCTGGATTTCAGCAGCGCGTGTGATTTAGGCACGGCGCCAGCAACCTCGGAAGCAAGACAATAAATTCTGTTCCGTGCGCTAACGCACAGAAAGCGGACGGGAGACGAGGCTATATTGCCTGCCACGTCCGCATGGCGCTTTGATGTGGCGGCGATCCCAAGTCCGATACTTCATCTTAGGAGAGAATAATGAAATTCGCATTAAGAACAATGATTTGCCGATTTCTAGCCATCGCGATGATGATGCTGCCGTTTCAGACCGGGCAGGCGAGCATGATAGGGGCGGATCAGGTGAATCCCGCCGCAGCCGTCCAGGTCGATCGCGACTTCGTGTTGAACTACCTGAGCCGTTCACAGACGGTGAACGATTTTCAGACCCTGGGTCTGGATGCACAGACTGCCAGAGACCGTGTCGCTGCGATGACCGATGATGAAGTCAGCTCGCTAGCCGGGAAAATCAGTGCCGTTCCTGCCGGCGGCGATGGGCTGGTTGTGCTCGTACTGGTCGTGTTCTTGATCTGGTACTTCGCCTTCCGCCGCTAGCAGTCATGCCGCGCAGGCACACCGGCGCATGAACCGTCCCAGCGGCGGTGCTGCCCGATTTGGTTGCCTACAGAAGCGCCCGCCTGACCGCGGGCGTTTTTTTCTAAATCAATCCGTACGTTCTTAATCTGGAGACCCAGCATGAAACCGTTTGCCCTAAAGACGAAATGTGCGTTGGCGCTTGTCATTGGTGGAATCCTCGCGGCGGGACCGGCGATAGCCGAGAAACCCTCCTGGGCAGGCGCCGGCAAGGGCGGCAAGAACGAGCGCATGGACCGGCGCGACGAGTCACGAGGCGAGCGGCGCGATAACGACGGGAAATCGCGGCGCCAAGGGGACAGCCGTACCGCCGGGAAACGCGGCCACTTCGAGGACCGGCACTACGTGGTTGTACGCAACTACTACGGAGAGCAATTCCGCGGCGGCCGCTGCCCGCCGGGATTGGCGAAGAAGCACAACGGCTGCATGCCTCCGGGCCAGGCGAAGAAATGGCAGGTCGGGCGGCCCTTGCCCCACGACGTGATCTATTACAGTGTGCCGCAGCCGCTCGTGCTGCAGATCGGCCCGCCGCCCTCCGGCCATCGCTACGTCCGCGTGGCGGGCGATATACTGATGATTGCGATCGGGACGGGAATGGTCGTCGACGCGATTAACGATCTGGGAAGGATGTAATCAATCGTTTGAGGCGGCGGCGTTACGCCTGAACCGAACGAGCCGGAATCAGCGATACTTTCTTGTCGTTATCAATCTTTTCATTTTGTGCCGTTGCGAGGCTGCAACTGCACAGGGAGAGACAACAAAAATAATTTTCGCCTCGTCAACACTCGTCTGATAAGTGAGTAGAACTGGGCGACGTGTTGCTGCGGAGCTTGAAACAATGATTTCTGGTTCTGGGTGTCAGGTAACGGCAACTGCGGCGCTTGCCCTGTGCTTATCCATTTTCTCAGGGTGTGCGGCTGCGGCCGCAGGCGACGATGCACCCATGGCGGCCGCGATCGTGCCAGAGGGAACGGGCGGTGCGGGATTGGGTTTTGCCATGCGATTCGAGAACTCACCCTATCGTGGCGAGGACAAGCGCAGCGACTTCGTTCCGATCTACGTGTACGAGGGCAAGCGTGTTTTTCTCGAGGCCTATCGCGTCGGCCTCAAACTTCATGAAACACCTGACTCGCGCCTGGACTTGTTCTTCGGCTATCGTTTCGAGGGCTTCTCCAACGACCGCCCCCCGCAGAGCCTGGTCGGAATGGCCGATCGCGACCCGGGAGTGGATCTGGGTCTGGCCTATCAGCGGCGCAAGCCATGGGGCACGCTTTTTGGCGAAGTGCTGCACGACGCCGCCAGCGGATCGAACGGCACCGAAGTGCGGGTCGGCTACCGCTACGACTGGGCGATCGGCAAACTGCGCTTGCAGCCGCAGTTCTCGCTCGCCGCGCGCAACAGCAACCTGAACAATTACTACTACGGCGTGCGTCCGACCGAAGCCACGGCGACGCGCCCTGCGTACGAGCCCGGCAGCGGCGTCAACACCGAGTTCGGGCTGTCCGCCGTGTACCGGCTCTCCGAGCGCTGGCGGCTGATCGCCGGCGTATCGGCCAAGCGCTTTTCGTCAGGCGTGCGCGCAAGTCCCATCGTCGCGGACCGCACGCAGATTGCCGGGCTGCTCGGCATGGCCTACGACTTTTCACCGGACCATGACGCCTGGCCCGAGGGCCGGCCGCTGATCGTCAAGGCGCTTTACGGCAGGTCGACCGATTGCGATGTGGCCAAGGTGATGCTGCTCAGATGCTTTTCGACCGATACCGCAGACCAGACGCGCGTTGCCTCGATTGAAGTGGGGCGACCTTTCATCGAGCGCCTTAACGGCTGGCCGCTCGATTTCGTCGGCTACGTCGGCGTCCTGCATCACAACGAGCGCGGCCTGCAGGAGAACTCCTGGCAGCTCAACGCCTATATGAAAGGCTATTACTACGGATTCCCATGGAGCGAGCGCGTGCGCATCCGCCTGGGTTTCGGCGTCGGCGTCTCGTATGCGCAGCGCGTGCCCTTCGTCGAGCAGCGCGACCAACTGGCACGCGGACGCAGCAGCTCGAGGCTGCTCAACTACCTCGATCCGAGCATCGACTTCAGCCTCGGCGATTTGATCGGCGTGAAGTCAATGCGCGACACCTACGTCGGTGTCGGTGTGTCGCACCGCTCGGGGGTCTTCGGCACCTCGCGCCTGCTCGGAAACGTGAACGGCGGATCGAACTACATCTACTCGTACGTCGAGTGGCGCATGTAGTCGGCTGCGGGTCGCCGCAGTCGGTCGAATGCGGCTTATGTGTGGCAGCGCGCGAAAGCGATTGCGCAGCCCGTCCATTCCGCCCGGGGCGGGGCGTTATGTGCGCTAGCGCACGGAACGGCTGTGCGAAGCTTATACTACGGCGCTCGGTCGACGGTCTTCTATACTAATGTCATATAACTCCCCGGTTCTGACCGGCACCTGAGAGGTCGATAATGCCAACCCCTCATAGCCCGATGCAAAACCGTCTTCTTGCGGCCCTGCCGGCGGAAGATTACGCGCGCCTGCTGCCCGATTTGGAACTCATACCGATGCCGTTGGGGTGGGCGCTCTACGAGTCCGGCGGCCAGTTGGGCTTCCTGTATTTCCCGACCACCAGCATCGTCTCGCTGCTCTACGTCATGGAAAGCGGCGCGTCGGCGGAAATCGCGATCACCGGCAACGAAGGCTTGGTGGGCATCTCCTTGTTCATGGGCGGGGAAACCACGCCCAGCCGAGCGGTGGTGCAAAGCGCAGGCAACGCTTTCCGGCTCAAGTCGAGTGTTCTGAAAAGGGAGTTCGCGCGGGGCGGCAATCTGCAGCATTTGGCGCTGCGTTTCACGCAGGCGCTGATTACGCAAATGGCGCAGACCGCGGTGTGCAACCGGCTGCACGCGCTGGACCAGCAACTATGCCGTTGGTTGCTGTTGAGCCTGGACCGCTTGTCCGGCAATGAACTGTCGATGACGCAGGAACTGATCGCGAATATGCTGGGCGTACGCCGCGAGGGCGTGACCGAGGCAGCCGGCAAATTGCAGGCCGAAGGATTGATCCGGTACAGCCGCGGCAAGATCACCGTGCTGGATCGCGCAAAACTGGAGCGGCACGTTTGCGAGTGCTACGCGGTAGTGAAAAAGGAATTTGACCGCCTGCTACCGTATGAAATCCCCGGGCTACCAAGCACTCGCACATAGATCGCGCGACGCTCATCGGGTTCCTAAAGCGCTGGATCGCCCGCTTCCCACGTGACATCACATCCCTGCTGGGCGGAGGCGGATAGCATCTGAATCAACGGATAGGATCGCTGTCGGAGTCCCACCGGTTGCGGATCGTCCTCTTCTTCGGCTCCCTGCCGGGCGCTTTTCTTGCCGATTTCTTTGGTTCCGGCGGCGGCAAGTCCTTCCTTGAGGCGCGCAAGCGCTCGAGGAATATCGTCGGCGAGCAGCGCGCTTGGCACTGTGCCGCTATGCCCCGCCATCTTCAGCAGCGTTACTGCGACATCACCGAACATGGTGATGCTGCTGTAGGACTTGCTATGAAATGTGACCAACATCGGTGGATTGCCGTCGAAATGCAGTGGACGATCCGCCCTCGAAACCGGACATTGGGTGATCAGAAGCGAAAATTGCCTGCACCGAAAAGTCCAATCAATCCAACGACGATCAAGTAAAAGGCGACGATATAGTTTAACAGCCGAGGCATGACAAGAATGAGAATCCCGGCGACCAGCGATACCAGGGGGGTAAGTCCCAAGTGGATATTCATGGAGTAATCCTGTTTGGGTAGAGGGGATAAGCGACGGATCGGTCGGTTTTTTTGACCATGCGCCGAAAACACCACCGTTTCCGTACGGTCCCGCACATTGGATCATTTATTTCGCCGTATGTGCGGAAGCGAACGGAGCGGCTTGACCGCCGGGTCGATAATAGCCCTAGCGACGGATGGCGGGCAGCAGGCTGCATGAGTGTCTGGCCGACCTTTCCCAGCGCATTCGAAACGAGCATCGTAAACGCCTAATAGGCGAAAAGGAAACGCAATGCCATGGTGGGGACACAGTAAAGAGCATGGGTGGGTGGTTCTGGACCGAAGCCTTCCGACCAATGCCCCCGGACTGAAAGAGAATCTGCTGTTCTTTCGCTGCCGGGATTCAACCACGTATGTCGAGAAGCGAAAAAACTGGAACCCTCCTTTGTACAGTTTTGCCCCCAACTATATTCGCGACCTCGGGCCTGACGCCTCTGCCGACGCGGCGGCTGCACTTAAAGTTGTCCAGTCTCAATGGCCGGAATATCGACGCCAGATTCAGCAGGAACATCGAGCGACCGAAGAACGAGCCGAAACTGTGCGCATGGAGTCCGATAAGCAGGAAAAGGCGGCTGCCAAAGAAAAGAAAAAACAAGCCGCCCTCTCGCGTCAATGAAGAACTGCGGGGCTCCCAGAGCACCCCGGTAGGATCCGGTGCGCACCATGAAACGCGCCCCGGTTGCGAATCGCCTGCTGTCCGCCCTCCCCCGCAAAGACTTTCAGCGCCTGCTTGCCGGTTGTGAACAGGTCCAGTTGACCGTTGCCGAAGTTCTCTGCGAACCCGCAGAGCGTATCCGGCACGTATATTTTCCAGCCGACAGCTTCATTACCCAATTGAGCCCGGTCGATGGCCACGCGAGTCTGGAGGCGAGCCTGGTCGGCAATGAAGGCATGCTCGGCGTTCCCCTCGTGCTGGGAGTCAATGTTTCGCCGATGCGGGCTTTGGTGCAGGGCTCAGGCGCCGCGCTGCGGATGAATGCCGCATCGTTTCGCCGCGAACTCGATTTCAGTCTTGCACTGCGACGCGAACTGAACCGCTACATCTACGTGCTGCTGGCCCAGCTCGCACAGACGGCCGCGTGCATTCGCTTCCATGTATTGGATGCGCGGCTGGCCGGCTGGTTGCTGATGACCCAGGACCGGGCACACTCGGACCGGTTTTATGTCACCCAGGAAGTCCTCGCTCAAATGCTGGGGGTGCGCCGCGTCGGCGTCACCAACGCCGCGGGCCTGCTGCAGAAACGAAAACTGGTCCGCTATCGCCGCGGCGACATCACGGTTCTCGACCGTGCCGGCCTGGAAGCAGTTTCCTGCGGGTGCTACCGGGCCGTGAAAGACACCTACGAAGGCATCCTCGGGTAACGCGGATTTCCAAATCTTGTCCTGCAAGTTCTCTTGACCGTCCGCGGCGTGCGTGGCCGCCATGGCAGGTGGGTCGTTCTCGCCGTGGTCCCGGCAGTTCCTAATTAAGCACAACCCGGCGTCGTGCGGCCGCCCAGCGCCTGCGCATCAAGCCCAGTAGCGGCGAAGTCGAATTCGGAAGTAAGATACCCACCTCCGCGGTCTGTGCTTTAGCGCACAGATCCGGACGGGACACGAGATCATAGTAGCTGTCCGCTATTGTCACTGTCGCGTCCGCACAGTTCTTTGATGTGGCGGCGATCCCAGCACGATCCATTACTACAGGAGATAGAAATGACATCCGTATTGAAAAATATGATTTGCCGCTTTCTTGCCATCGCGCTGATGATGCTGCCATTTCAGACCGGACAGGCGAGCATGATCGGAGCGGACCAGCTAAGTCCACCCGCTGCCGTTCAGGTCGATCGCGACCTCGTGTTGAACTACCTGAGCCGTTCACAGGTCGTGAACGAGTTCCAGACCTTGGGTCTGGACGCACAGGCTGCCAAGGACCGTGTTGCCGCGATGACCGATGATGAGGTCAGCGCGCTCGCCGGCAAGATCAGTGCGGTTCCCGCCGGCGCCGACGGGGGGCTGGCTTTGCTCGTACTGGTCGTGTTCTTTATCTGGTACTTCGCGTTCCGCCGCTAGGAGTCATGCCACACAGGCACACCGGCGCATGAACTGTCCCAGCGGGACGGTGATGCCGGATGCCTGGTACGGAAGCGCCCGCCTGACCGCGGGCGCTTTTTTGCTTCTGGCTGCGTTGAGCGGCTGTGCGTCGCTGGTTCCGCAGACCATGGGACTGCGCGATACCTGGCCGGCAGGTGTCGCCCTCCGGAGCGAACTCGCCGAGGCGCCGTTTTTTCCGCAGCAGGAATACCAGTGCGGACCCGCGGCGCTGGCGACGGCGCTGGTCCATGCGGGCGCACAAGTCACCCCGGAAGAACTCGTCAAGCTGGTCTATGTGCCTGCGCGCCAGGGCAGTCTGCAGATCGAAATGCTGGCCGCTTCGCGCCGCTACGGCAGGGTTTCCTACCGGCTCGCGCCGCGCTTCGACGACTTGTTGCGCGAGGTTGCAGCGGGCAATCCGGTCATCGTGCTGCAGGATATCGGCCTCGGGCCCATGACCCAATGGCACTACGCGGTCGTTATCGGTTTCGACTACCCGGCGGGCGAATTGTATTTGCGCTCGGGAGAGACGAAGCGGCTCGCCATTCCGTTCACGGTATTCGAATACACCTGGAAGAGGGGCGATTACTGGGCCATGGTCGCCATGCCGCCCGGCCGCATACCGGCGACCGCCAGCGAGCCGGGTTACCTGGCCGCGATCTCCGCCATGGAGCGCACCGGCGAGGCGCGCGCCGCAATATCGGCGTATTCGGCATTTCTCGAACGTTGGCCGGACAACATTACGGCGAGCGTCGCCCTGGCCAACCGACATTACGCGCTGGGGGCGTTGCCGGAAGCGGAAGCCGTACTTCGCAGGGCTGATGCGCGCCATCCGGATTCGGTGGTCGTGTTGAACAACCTCGCCCAGGTACTCTCGGATCTGGGGCGAAACGACGAGGCGCTGGCGCTGATCGAGCGCGCAATGCGGCCGGTCGATAGTCCCTTTGCAGCGGTGGCGCGCGAAACGCACGCACTCATCCTGCAGCGCATGGGCAGGAGCCGATAGCCTGTCGTCAGCCCGAGTGCGCGCCGGTGCGCGCTCATCTTCGATATTGCACAGACGGACCGCAGTTGCGGAACTGCAGGCTTGGCAGGCTGGGCGCGCAGCGGGCAATGACGTCGCTGCGGCGCCCATGAAGTGTGCTCTCCCGCACAGACCTTACTCAAGCGATGGTCTATGCTAATAGTTAAGGCGCCAGAGGATTAGTGCATTCTTGTCCTTAACCTGGAGATCCAGCATGAAGCCCGTTACCCTGATGGCGAAATGTGCGGCGGCGTTTGTATTCTGTGGAATCCTTGCAGCGGGTTCTGTGATGGCCGACAAGCCCTCCTCGGCGGGCGCCGGCAAGGGCGCCGGCAAGAGCGCGCGCATGGACCAGCGCGACGTCCAAAAAGCCGAGCGGCGCGACGGGGACAGCCGTTCCGCCGGAAAACGCAAGCACTTCGAGGACCGGCACCACGTGATCGTGCGCGACTACTACGTTACGCAATTTCGCAGCGGCCGCTGCCCGCCGGGATTGGCGAAGAAGCAGAACGGCTGCATGCCCCCGGGCCAGGCCAAGAAATGGCAGATGGGGCGGCCGTTGCCGCGCGACGTGATCTTCTACGACGTGCCGCAGTCGCTCGTGGTGCAGATCGGCATTCCGCCCTCCGGTCATCGCTACGTGCGGGTGGCGACCGACATCCTGTTGATTGCGATCGGGACCGGAATGGTCATCGACGCGATCGAAGATCTGGGCCGATAGCAGGAAGCTTTCGGGCGCGGCAGGACAACGAATCCTGCCGCGCGTCGCATCGGTCACTACGAGTTGACCGCTGACGATTCCGGCGAAGAATTGGCTGTTGTATAGGTCTCGTGTCTACTGTTGACAGATGTGGCGAAGATTTGGTTTCTAAATTCGTCTCCCCTTTTCGTGCAGTTGCAAGCATCTGCACGAAAAGGGGAGATTGATAAACGGCAAGACCAGCTTCCTTGGCTCCGGCTCGTCCGGCTTAGGAAGTATTCAAGCAACTCGAATGCAGGCCATCATTCCTCCGGCCTGGTGCTCAAGTACGTGGCAATGGAACATCCAGTCGCCTGGATTGTCGGCGACAAACGCGATCTCCGCGCTCTCGTGCGGCGCGAGCATGACCGTGTCAAGCCATTCGCGATGCGGTGTCGGCGCGCCATTGCGGGCGAGCACGCGGAAAGAGTGCCCGTGCAGATGGATCGGATGGTGCCAGGCGGTGTCGTTGACGAGTTTGAGAACGCAGCTTCGGCCGCGCCGGAGCACGAACAGCGGATCGAACGCCAAGGTGCCCTCGCCGCAGCCGCTCGACACGCCGTTCACCGCCCACGCCATGCCGCGGCGCAAGGCGCGCATGTTGCCCATCATGCCGCCGGTGAACACCACCTGGTGTCGCTCGGCATTCGCGAGGTCGGGCTCGGCCATCGGATTTGACCGCAACGGCGCCGGTTCCTGCGGCCGGGCGTGCAGCGGCGGCTCGTCGCTGTAGGCAAGATGCACCAATTCGTATTCGAGCCGCGAATAGAAACTGTCGCGAACGGCGTGACGGCTGCCGGGAGCGGCCGTCATGTCGAGAATGAGATCGGCGCGCATAGCCGGACCGAGCTCTACCACGCCACGCTCGGGCTCGTGCGGCTCCACCGGCTGGCCGTCGAGCGCGATCACCCGGGGCCGATGACCGCGGAACTGGAGCGCGACCACGCGCGCCGCTGCCGCGTTCACCAGGCGCAGCCGGATGCGTTCGCCGGCGCGAACCGGAAACTCATCCGGCACGCGGCCGTTGATCGTCACCGTATTGCCGATCCGGCCGCCGTGGCTCACATCCATGAAGCTGCCGAAACCGCCGCGGATCGACGCATCTCGGTCAAGGCGCCAGTCGCCGAGCACCCAAAGGACGTCGCGGTCCACCTTGGGCGGTTCGCGCTCTTCGATGATGAGCGCCCCGGCAAGTCCGCGCCCGACCTGCTCGTAGCTCCGCTGGTGCGGATGGTAGAAGAAAGTTCCGGCGTCGGGAGCGGTGAACTCGTACGTGAAGCCGCCGCCGGGCTCGATCGGAGGCTGCGTGATCACCGGCACGCCGTCCATGGAATTCGGCACGCGAACGCCATGCCAATGAACCGTAGTGCCTTCGGCGAGCGCGTTCCGGACGTGCACCCGGAGCCGATCGCCCTGGCGAAGCCGCAGCGTGGGACCCGGGACTTGGCCGTTATAGGCCCAGACCTCGGTGCTGGCATATCCGCCAGGGGTGAGCTGAGCACGGGCAACGCTCGCGACAAGGCGCGCCTCGACGAGCTGTGGTTCCCCGTTCGCCGCCGCGTTGCCCGGCACACGAAGCAGCGGTGTCGACGCAAGGCCCGCCAGTCCGGCCAGAAACCTGCGCCGCGAGCCCGAAGGATCCACTGCTGATTTATCGCTCAAAGGCAGTCTCCGCAATGAGCGCCTTCGCGTGGACGGAGATCTTCAGCGGCCGAGACCGCGCCGGCCGTTCAAGCGACCCGCGCTGTCAGGCGGAGAAAGATTTCGGCGGCGCCCCATCCGGGGCTCGAACCCAAGTCATGAGCCTCATCCCACTGTCGAGTGGGACTGATTATCATCCTGCAAGTTCATCCCTTGGACTGTGAAGGAAAATCCATGAAGCAATGGTTCTATGCGCTTTTAATGCTTGCCCCGTCGGCTCTTGCCGGAGTCATCGTCGAAAACCCTTGGGCGCCCGCGACACCGCTCGGCGCGAGCGTCGGTGGCGGCTATCTCGTCATACGAAACCCTGACGGCACCCCCGACCGCCTGATCGGTGCCAGTTCGCCGGTCGCCGAGCGCGTCGAAATGCATGTTTCGGTCACCCAGGGCGAGATCGCGAAAATGCGGATACAGCAGAGCCTGCCGATTCCGGCAAACGGCCGGCTGGAATTGAAGCCCGGCGCAGGGCATCTCATGTTCGTCGGTCTAAAGCAACCCTTCAAGCAAGGCGACTTGGTACCGCTTACGCTGCGCTTCGAGCGCGCAGGCGAAGTCAACACGAAGCTTAATGTCGAACGACTGGGTGCCCACCGCCACGCGCACTAACCCGGCTGTATCTGCCTGATCAGGCACGCAACCACCTGTTGCGCGTAGGCACGAGCGCCCGGCCGGCCGCTCTCCCGCGGCCCGGCTACGTTCAGCACGGCGATCGAATTGGCCCCGACGAAATCCGCCGCCATCCTTCCCGCAGCCGGTGCTCCGGTCTGTGCACCGTCGATTACCAGGACCGGCTTGCCGAGGCGCCGGGCAAAGCGAATCGTTTCCAAGGTCCCGCCGCTGGGCTCGCCGAAGCAGACCACCAAGGTTCCGTCCGAGTCGACGACGTTTTGCCGGGTGCGCTGCAGGTAATCCGACCCGGGCAGTTCGGTCAGCGGATAGCGATCGGGAATCGGGCCGTCCTCGGCCTTGCGGCCCATTGGGCACCAGCCGCCGCAGGGGAAGCCGGCCTCGAGCGCGGCATCCAACGCGCCGCGGTCGACACCGGTCTGGCCACCCGACACTATCTTGGACAGCATTCGCCGGATTGTATGCCAGCGGTCAATATGGAGTTCGGACAGAGTTATATACGGCGTCTTAAGTCCTGTCTCATACCACCGGCGGACTTGCGCGCTGCGCGCGCCAACCGCCTTCTCTGCACGGATAAGCGGCATCCGTGCAGAGAAGGCGGTTATGGTTAAGACCAGGACGGCTTGGGTTTTTATACGAGATCGCCGATTGCGTACGGATGGCCT
>JACQTO010000238.1 GCA_016210745.1 Betaproteobacteria bacterium | reverse complement strand
GGGCTTGGCCGCCTCCTTGTCCATGATGGTGAGGCGCACCTTGGCGCGCAGGGGGCTTGCGTAGGTCAGGCCGCGCTGCTGGCATTCCTTGACGTCGAAAGCGGGCACGCCGAGCATGTAGGAAACGAAGTCGAGGCGCGCATTGCCTGAGTGCGACGAGATCGGGAAAATCGAATTGAACGCGGCCTGCAGGCCCTCGTTCTTGCGTCTGTCCGCCTGCACAGCGGCCTGCAGAAAGCTCGCAAACGACTCGATCTGCGTTGCCAGCAGGAAAGGAATGTTCAGCACGCTCGCGCGTTTAGCAAAACTCTTGCGTATGCGCTTCTTCTCGGTCGAGGAGTAGGTCGCAGCAGTGGTCATGGATACTCCGTGTCAGAAGCCAGAGGCCAGGGGACAGGCAACAGGAACCAAAATGCCGTTGCCTCTCGTCTGCTCTCTGCTATTGAAATTCTCCGGGAGCAAAGGGCCTGCGGGAGCCAGTCACTCCTGCGCACCCGCGGACCTTTGTCCCCGGAACTCGTTACTTGATCTCGGCCTTTGCGCCGGCGTCGAGCAGTTTCTTCAGAATCGCTTCGGAATCGGCTTTCGACACGCCTTCCTTCACCGCCTTGGGCGCACCGTCGACCAGATCCTTTGCTTCCTTCAGACCAAGACCGGTCAATTCGCGAACTGCCTTGATCACGTTCACTTTGTTGTCACCACAGGCGGTGAGCATCACTGTGAACTCCGTCTTTTCCTCGGCGGCAGCGGCTCCGCCACCAGCAGCAGGGGCGGCAACCGCAACCGCAGCGGCGGCAGCGGATACGCCGAACTTCTCTTCCATGTCTTTGATGAGCTGGGACAGCTCCAGCACTGTCATGTTTGCGATCACATCGAGGACTTCAGCTTTGGCAACAGCCATTTCGTGTTTCTCCTGAATCGAAAATACGTTTAAGTCCGGTACGGAAGCGGGATCGGCCTACGCGCCTGCGCCCTGTTTCTCTTTCGCGTCGCGCACTGCGGCAAGCGTACGAACGAAGCGCGAAGGCACCTCGTTCAACGTGCGCACGAACTGCGCGATCGGCGCCTGCATGGTCCCGAGCAATTTCGCCAACAGTTCATCGCGCGAAGGCATCGTTGCCAGCGCCTTGACCTCCTTCGGGGAGAACACGGCGTCCGGCATCGCGCCAGCCTTGATGACCAGCTTGTCGTTCGATTTCGCGAAATCGTTCAGCACCTTGGCAGGACTAATGGGATCGGGCGAGATGCCATATACGAGTGGGCCGACCATCTGGCCCGACAGCTTCTCGAACGGCGTCCCGGCGACCGCACGGCGTGCCAGGGTGTTCTTGAGGACCCGCAGGTACACGCCCGATTTGCGCGCTTGACGGCGCAGTTCGGTCATGCTGCCCACTTCCAGACCACGGTACTCAGCGACGACAATCGCCTGAGCCTTCGCGACTTGCGCAGAGACTTCGGCGACTACCGCCTTCTTCTCGTCAATATTGAGACCCAAGGTCTACCTCCATTTTGTCAACGCCGCCGGTCCACTGCACCGGCGGCAACCACGGCGACCTTGCATTCAGGAAGAAATCCGTCATATGGGGACGCCATCTGCGTAGGAGAGCGGAGTTCAGGAGTCAGGATCGAGGATCCAGTGAAGCACGCAACGCTCCGCCGAATCCTCTTGCCTATCACCACTTCCGCCCGATTAAACCTCGCGGTACCTACGGTCTTTGATAACCCACTGCACGCCGTCCCGGCCGCACAGTGGCCCAAAGTCCTTTCTGCTCCTCCCCGCCAACAGCGGGGAACTCCAAAATCCATGTCCCACGATCAAGCGGGACCCTGTCAGTGCTGCGCCACACCGGCCCCGAGCGACGCCACATCCACGCGCACCCCCGGGCCCATAGTGCTCGAAATCGACACTTTCTTGAGATAAATACCCTTGCTGCTCGCCGGTTTCGCCTTGTTGAGCGCATCCAGAAGTGCCTGCAGATTCTGCTGCAACTGCTCCGGCGTAAACGAGGCGCGTCCGATCGAGCATTGCACGATTCCTGCCTTGTCGGCACGGAATTGCACCTGCCCGGCCTTTGCGTTCTTGACAGCGGCCGCGACATCGGGGGTTACGGTGCCGACCTTCGGATTGGGCATCAATCCGCGCGGGCCGAGAATTTGCCCCAAAGAGCCCACCACGCGCATGGCCTCGGGGCTCGCAATCGCGACATCGAAATCGATCTTGCCGGCCTTGATGCTCTCGGCGAGATCTTCCAGGCCGACGATGTCGGCACCGGCTGCCTTCGCGGCCGCGGCTTTATCGCCTTGAGCGAACACGGCCACGCGCACTTTCTTTCCCGTACCCGCAGGCAGCACGACCGAGCCGCGAACAGTTTGATCAGACCTCTTGGCGTCGATGCCGAGATTGAAAGCAGCATCGATCGACTCGTCGAACTTGGCAGTCGCCGCCTGCTTCACGATGCCGATGGCCTCCTGCGCGACATACGACTTATTCGCCTGAACCAATTTGATCCAATCTTTCTGGCGCTTGTTGATGGCACTCATTTCACGCCCTCCACGACCACACCCATGGAACGTGCACTGCCAGCGATGGTGCGCACAGCGGCATCCAAATCGGCGGCGGTGAGATCGGCTATTTTCGCCTTGGCAATCTCCTCGGCCTGGGCTCGAGTGATCTTAGCTACCTTGTCCGTATGCGGGGTCTTGCTGCCCTTCTCGATGCCGGCAGCCTTCTTGATCAGCACCGTGGCCGGCGGTGACTTGAGTATGAAGCTAAAACTCTTATCGGCGTACGCGGTGATAACTACCGGCAGCATCAGTCCCGGCTCCAACTTCTGGGTCTGTGCGTTAAACGCCTTGCAAAACTCCATGATGTTCAGACCGCGCTGCCCAAGCGCCGGCCCTATGGGCGGACTCGGATTGGCCTTCCCAGCGGGAACTTGAAGCTTGATGAAACCTGCGATTTTCTTCGCCATTGCGGCAACTCCTCTAGAGCGGGTGCCAACGAACAATCAGGAATGCAGGGTAATGACGGAGGAGCAAAATCTCGATCCAATCATTCCTGCACGCCGTCGCGTTCTCCCCGAATGACAAAAGCCACGACTGCATCGTCGGAAGCAAAATGATCCACTGCCAAAATCCTGTTTCTCACGCCTTTTCCACCTGCCCGAACTCCAGCTCTACCGGCGTCGCCCGGCCGAAGATCGTCACCGATACGCGCATCTTGCTCTTGTCGTAATTGACATCCTCGACCAAACCATGGAAATCCGTGAACGGTCCCTCCTTCACGCGCACCGCCTCGCCGACCTCGAACAGCACCTTCGGCTTGGGTTTTTCCACGCCGTCCTGCATTTGCTGAAGGATTTCCTGGACTTCCTT
>JACQTO010000234.1 GCA_016210745.1 Betaproteobacteria bacterium | reverse complement strand
GCCCTGAAGCGCGCCGATATCGGCATTGCCATGGGGATTTCCGGGACCGACGTTGCGCGCGAGTCGGCCGACATGGTGCTACTGGACGACAACTTCGCCAGCATCGTCAGCGCCATCGAGGAGGGGCGCGCGGTGTATGCGAACATCCGCAAGATCCTCACATATATCCACACCTCCAACAACCCGGAGCTGCACCCTAACCAGGCGAACGACGTACTCAAGATCCCGCTGCCGCTCACCATCATCCAGATCCTCGCCGTGGATCTCGGCACCGATATGCTGCCGGCGCTTGCGCTCGGCGCGGAAAAGCCCGACCCCGACGGCATGCGCCGGCCGCCGCGCGAGCGCTCGGAGCGGCTGCTTTCGTGGCCGCTCCTGGCGCGTGCCTACCTGTTTCTGGGGTTGCTGGAAGCCGCGACGGCAATGGCGGCGTTCTTCTTCGTGCTCCGTGCCGGCGGCTGGCATTACGGCGAGGTGCTCGACAAGCTCGATCCGCTGTACCTGCAGGCCACCGCTGCCTGCCTCGCTGGGATCATCGTGACCCAGGTCGTCAACGTGTTCCTGTGCCGCGACGATCGCGCTTCATCGTTTGCCTTCGGTTTTTCGAGCAACCGGCTCATCCTGCTCGGCGTGACGGCCGAGGTCGCGCTGATCCTGGGCATCGTCTACACGCCATGGGGCCAAGCGGTGTTCGGCACCGCCCCGTTCCCCGCAGAGGCTTGGCTGTTCCTGTTGCCCTTTGCAGCGGCGATGTTTTTCCTCGAGGAAACGCGCAAGCTGGTCGCGCGCAGCCTTGATGCGGCGAGGCGCTGACCGCCAGAAATCCTTGTTTTCAGCGCCCCGCATCGCAGGCCGGAGGGCGGTTCGCTGCGGTGCCGCATTTTCCGCCGGTCATGCCACGCACCCCGCGAAAGCTCATATCGACAGGTGCAGCCGATCCAGCGCTGGTTCCTAGCTAGCGGCCGGTCAACCGCTATTGCCCCGGTGCGTTAGAATGTTCGCAGGAGCAAAGAAGAGCATAGCTTTTCATATGCCGAAAACGGACGCTGCAAGAAATGCAGGAAAGTCTGATCAATCCACTTACAGGGAAGGAATTACAATGAAGAAATTGCTTGCACTGTCGATCGCCGCTGCTTTTGCCGCGGTTTCGTTTACCGCCGCCGCCCAAGCGCCGAAAGCTGCCGCGCCTGCCGCGGAAAAGGCCGCACCCGCTGCGGGAAAGGCTACTGCCAAAGCCGCAGCCAAAGGCGCGAAAGGCGCCGCCGTAAAAACCGAAAAACAAGCAGTCAAGGCCGAAAAAGCCGCAGCGAAAGTCGAAAAGAAAGCAGCCGCCAAGGCTGTAAAAGAGGAAAAGGCCAAGAAGTAAGCGCGCCTAATCCGATGGGGGCGCCTCGTGCGCCCCGATTAAAGCAAGATCTATGGAGGCGGGCCTGTCCCGCCTTTATTTTTTTGCTTCTGGCAAAATAATGCCGAACCCGACGCGGTCCGCATTTTCTTGAATTGGATCTGCACGCCATGGACCCGATTGCGCATCTCGCGCTTGCCACAGCGGCTTTTCTCGCTGCGCATTATGTGTCGAGCACGCCCCTGCGAAAGGTGGTGGTGGGGGCACTGGGCGAGCAACCGTATTTGGGCGCCTACTCCGCGGCGGCGTTCATTACGCTGGGCTGGATGATCTGGGCCTACCTGCACGCGCCTTTCTTGCCGCTGTGGCAGGTGCAGGCACTCAAATGGTTGCCCTTGTTGGTGATGCCGGTCGCGCTCGTGCTGCTCGCTTGCGGGCTGCTCTCGCGCAACCCGAGCGCCGTGCTCCAAGCGAGGGCGCTCGAGGCCGAAGAGCCGGCGCGCGGCGTCCTTCGCATTACGCGCCATCCGATGATGTGGGCGATTGCGTTGTGGGCATTGGTTCACTTGCTGGCGCGCGGCGATGCCGCTTCGCTGATCTTCTTCGGCGCCTTTGCCCTGCTCGCTCTGAGCGGCACCGCATTGATCGATGCGCGCAAGGCCGATACGCTGGGCGAGGGCTGGAAGCGATTCGCCGCGGCGACCTCCAATGTACCGTTTCTGGCGATCATCCAGGGACGAAACCGGTTACGCCTCGGCGAGATCGGCCGGTGGAAAATCCTCGCGGGATTGGTGCTATACGCCGTGCTGCTGGCGCTGCACCCCTGGCTGTTCGGCGCCAAACCCTATTGACTGAAAATGGGGTCAGAGTAACTTTTCGATAACGTTTCGATAAGCACTCGGCAGGAAAAGGCGAAAAGTTACTCTGACCCCATTTTCACCAGAAAACGCTCGACGCTGGCGGCGAAGGCTTCGGGTTGATCGGTAAAGAGCGCGTGACCGGCCCCCTCGATTCGCTCCACGGTGCAATTGGGCATCGTCTGTGCCATGCGCGCCGCCAGTTCGGGCGTGACAACGCGGCTATGGCTGCCGTACTGAAGCAGAGTCGGGGTGGGGATGGAACTCACCAATTGCCAAAAATCCATGGCCGCAGTCGGCGGCCTGCGCCTGCGGAAGAGCACCGGATCGTATTTCCAGGTGTAGCGGCCATCATCGCTTCGCCGGATGCCACAGCGGACGCTTTCTTCCACCATATGCCGGGGCGCCAAAGCCATCGTCTGTCTCACGTAATCGGTGGCGGATTCCAAGGAATCGAACTCGCGCGGCGGCTGCGTCTCCGTAATGCGCGAAAGATCGGCGCCCGCTGGAACGACGGGCCGTCCGGCCGTGACGTCCACCAGAACCAGGCGTTCCAATTGATCGTGGTGGCGGTGAGCGAAGAGCATGGAGACCACTCCCCCAAGGGAATGACCGATCAACGTAAAGCGCGACAGGCCCCGCGCCTCGACGACGGCTCGCAGATCGCCGTAGAAATCTTCGATGTGGTAGCTCTCCGCCGCCGCGCCCCAGCCGCTGTCGCCGTGCCCGCGCTGGTCCAGGGCAACGATATGGAAGCGGTCGCGAAATCGGCGGCTGAAGTGGTTCCACACATGGGCATGGAGCCGAACGCCATGCACCAACACGACCGGATGCCGTCCGTTGCCGCCCCAGTCCAGGTGGTGGAGTCTGATATTGTCGCGAACGATGAAGTGGCTGCTGGCAGATACCGATGTCATGGCGCAAGGCTTCGTGCGAGAGGCGAATTATGCACCGCCGCGATTCCGGGGCCTAGGGGGATCTGGCGCCGAGGGATTTCGCTATCCGTTACTGAACGTTGCCGCCAGATCGATACAATGCTCATTAATACCCACACAGACAGGTTTCCACCATGACCAGAACACTCCCCCAGGATGTCTACCCCGAATCGCTCAACCGCCTGCCGATGGTCAAGCGCGAGGAACTCGATGACCAGGGCAAACGCGCCTTTGACGCGTTGTTCAGCCCGAAGGCCCGCACCATCGCGGGCCTGCAGGGTCCCGGCGGTATCTGGCTGCACAGTTCCAAGATGGCCGAAGTGCAGCGCGAATTCAATCGCCTGTTGCGTCAGGAGAATGGTTTCGGCCACCGTCTCACCGAACTGGCGATTCTGGTGGCCGCGCGTGAGACCAATCACCAGTTCGAATGGACGGTGCACGAACCGGTGGCCCTCGAGGAAGGGTTGGAGCCGAATATCCTCGATATCGTCAAGCACCGCAAGCCGACCGATGGGCTGGCGCAAGTAGAGAAGCTGATCATCGACTTCGGGCGTCAACTGCTGCGCGAAAACAAGGTCGATCCGCAGTTGTATGCCGCCGCCGAAAAGGCCCTTGGACGCACCGGTATCGTGAATCTCGTGGGGCTGATGTCGCTTTACGTCATGACCGGCATCTTGCTCAATGCTTTCGATCAACAACTGAAACCCGGATTAGAGCCCCTGCTGCCTATGCCCTGAACCGACAATCCGCGTTTGCCTTGACAGGCTCCTAGCGGACGGTTAAATACGATGGTCGCTTATCCGACGACGAACTTGGGAAGATTTGGAATTCAAATTCGTCTCCCCTTTTCGTGCAGTTGCGTGCAACTGCACGAAAAGGGGAGATTGATAAGCGGCAAAACCAGCTTTGCTGTTTCCGGTTCACTCGGTTTAGGAGTTGCTGCAATGAGGGGAGGTTACGTTGATCGATAAGATACTTGCAGACTGCAATCAAGCGGTGGCGCCGGTGTTTGACGGCGCCACCGTGATGTTCGGCGGATTCGGCATTGCCGGCGTACCGGGTCAGCTCATGGAGGCCCTTCGCCAGCAGGGCGCGCGCAACCTCACCGTGATCAGCAATGGCGCGGGAGGCGGAGATTTCGCCTTGGGCGGGCTGTTCAGCGACGGACGCGTGCGCAAGCTGATCGCGTCGTTTCCCGCGCCGTCGGCCAAGCCGTTTCGCGAACGCTATCTGAAAGGCGAGATCGAGCTCGAGCTGGTGCCGCAAGGCACGCTCGCCGATCGCATCCGCGCCGGGGGCTCGGGTCTGGGCGGCTTCTACACGCCCACCGGCGTGGGGACCGAACTCGCCGTCGGCAGGGAAACGCGCGTCATCGACGGCCGTGAGTACCTGTTCGAATTGCCCCTTCGCGCGGATTTTGTGTTTCTCAGGGCTCACCGCGGCGATCGCTTCGGCAACCTCAACTACCGCGGCACGATGAGGAACTTCAACATGGTCATGGCAACTGCGGGCAAGGTCGTCATCGCCGAAGTCGACGAAATCGTTCCGGCGGGCACCCTTTCACCGGAATCGATTCACACACCGGGAATTTTTGTCGACCATCTGGTCCAGATCGCACGGCACCCCCGGCTCGTCGAAAAGAAATCTGAGGAGGGCTCGACATGATGCTTACGCGCGAGGGCATCGCCTATCGCATTGCCCGCGACCTGCCCGAAGGGGGTTATGTCAACCTCGGCGTCGGTATTCCGCTCCTGGTCGCCGATTACCTGGATCCCGCAAAGGAAATCTTCATTCACAGCGAGAACGGCATTCTAGGCGTGGGTCCGAGGCCGGCACGCGGCGAGGAAGACCTGGATATCATCAGCGCCGGAGCCGAATTCTGTTCGCTCGTTCTCGGGGCGAGCCTGTTCGACCACACGCTCTCCTTTACGATGATACGCGGAGGGCATCTCACCCACGCCGTGCTGGGCGCCATCGAGGTCGCAGCTAACGGCGATTTTGCCAACTGGCGCGTTCCCGGCCAGGCCGTACCGGCGGTGGGCGGGGCGATGGATCTGGCCGTTGGCGCGCCGAACGTCTTTGTCGCGATGAGCCACGTGACCAACAAGGGCAAGCCCAAGATCGTGAAAACCTGCGCCGCGCCGCTCACGGCGCGCCGTTGTGTCCGACGGATCTATACGGATCTGGCCATCATCGATGTCGAGGCCGGCGCTCTGGTGCTGCGCGGGTTCATGCCGGGTCATGATCCTTCGGCCATCCAGGCCAAGACGGAGGCAGAACTGACGGTCGCATCCGATTGCCGCGAAATCGACGTCCCCGAGACATTCAACGGCGTTCAATTGCGTCAATGAGACGCGCCTCGAATTCAGGCGAAGCCATTACAAATTGCAAACGAAAGGAACAACCATGCTGAATGTTGCGATCGTCGGGCTCGGCGGTTGGGGTCAGCGGCTGGTCGATTCGGTCCGCGCGCCGGGCAGCACAAAACTTCGCTTCACCCACGCTGTAACGCGAACGCCGGAAAAAGTGCGCGCGTTTTGCGGCGAGCGTGACATCGCGCTGTCCGATGATTTTGCGCTCGTATTGACCGATCCGCGGGTGGGAGCGGTCGCTTTGGCTACACCGCACTCCCAGCACGCGGATCAGGTCGCCGCGGCGGCCAAGGCGGGGAAGCACGTATTCGTGGAGAAACCGTTTACGCTGGACGAAGCGGGCGCCCGCGCCGCGGCCCGCGCCTGCCGCGAAGCCGGGGTCGTGCTCGCGCTGGGCCATAACCGGCGCTTTCTACCGGCGATTGCCGAAATGAAGAAAATAATCGCATCGGGCGATCTGGGAACAATCCTGCATCTCGAGGGAAATTTTTCGGGCAACTCCGGCCTGCGTTACCGACCCGGCGTTTGGCGGGCAAGCCACGCCGAAAGCCCGGCCGGCGGCATGACGGGAATGGGCATTCACATCATCGATGCGTTCCTGAACCTTGCCGGACCGGTAGCCGCGGTCCGATGCGAAAGCCACCGCAAAGTGCTCGAAGTGGACATGGACGACACCACCTCGGTGTTCCTGCGCTTTGTCGATGGCACTACGGGCTATATAAGCACCCTCGCTGCGACCGGCAGAATGGTTCGCGTGCAGGTGTTCGGTACGCACGGCTGGTTGCATCTTCTGGACCATCACATCCTCGAAATCTGCGACATCGACGGCAGGGTGCGGCGGGTCGAATATCCGAAAGTGGATATCGAGCGCGCCGAGCTGGAAGCGTTCGCCGATGCCGTTGCGGGTACAGCGGTCTACCCGGTGCCGGTGGAAGACGCAATCCACGGCATAGCGGTGATGGACGCCGCAATCCGTTCGGCCCAGAGCGGCTTCGAGTCGATCGCGGTGGATCGACCCTAGTGCGCTGATTGATTTTCCTACCCGTTGCTGTTACTTTTCAGCTCCATTCCAAAGCTCGGTCATAAGTGAAAAGAACCGCCTGGGAAGGGTAGGACGTGCACACGGCCCGCATTGCAGCGCGGCCGACATAAATTGGAGGAGGTTTATGATGAGAAGGGCTTCGCGTCTTGCTTTCTTGCTGTCTTCCGCTTTGCTGTTCATCGGTTTAGCCGGCGGTGTTTACGCGCAGGGCTATCCGACAAAAATGATCCGCATCGTCGTGCCTTTCCCGCCCGGCGGTGCCACGGACGTCTTTGCCCGCATGCTGGCGCAGCCGCTTTCCGAGGCTGTGCGGCAACAGGTCATCGTCGAGAATCGAGGCGGAGGCAATGCGGTCATCGGAACGGAGATGGTGGCGAAGGCCGCCCCGGACGGCTACACGCTGCTGTTCAATGCCATGGGACCCATCGCGACTCCCGGGCTGTACCAGAGCCTTCCTTTCGACGTCGTGAAGGATTTCACTCCGATTACCCTGGCGGTCACCTCGCCGAACATGCTTGCCGCCCACCCATCGTTGCCGGCGAACACCATCGCCGAACTGATCGCCCTGGCAAAAGCAAAGCCCGGCCAATTGAATGGCGCCATCAGCTTCTTCGGGGGATCGAATCATTTGACGCAGGAATTGTTCATGTCCCAGGCCGGGATCAAGATGGAGACGCTGACCTATAAAGGCGCCGCACCGGCGCTGAATGATCTGCTCGGCGGACACGCCAATACGATGTTCAACACCATTGGCTCAATGGCCGGCCACCTGAAGACTGGCAAGTTGAAGGCCTTGGCCGTTACCACCGCCAAGCGAATAGACACGCTGCCCAATGTGCCCGCGATGAGCGAAACGCTGCCCGGTTTTGAAACGGCTTCATGGTTCGGCCTCTGGGGTCCGGGGAAAATGCCCAAGGACGTTCTCGCCCGGGTCAGCGCTGTCGTCGTGAAAGTCCTGCATGCGCCCGACGTGAAGAAGCGTTACCAAGAGCAATACGCCGAGACCGTTGGCAACAGCCCAGAAGAATTCGCCGCCTACGAGCGAGCAGAAAGACAGAAATGGGCAAAAGTCATCAAGAACGTAGGGGCCGTCCTGAAGTAACCATCCAGGTAAGAACGCCTAGCCAGTCTTGGCGCGCACGGGCGCGCCAAGACACGGAACCCATCAATCACTCAAGCGCGTTGTCCTAGAATCGCCTCGCCGCTCGCAGGTCACCCAAACAACGCCTGGCCCCATTTCTGTCTCACCTGTTGCATGACCTCGGGAGACGTCTTCGTTGTCTTGGGGAATTGATCGCGCCACGCCCAGGGCCTGCAGGCATCGATAATCGCGGTCGAACAGGTAAGGTCGCCCGCTTTTCTTTTCTCGGGTTCCAGCCTCGGGTCGGATGCCATCGACAAGCGGTTAGTCAGAAAGTCGATCTGAGTCTTGGGATCGCATCGGGTGCCCATGGCCCAGAGGACTTCGGTCATGTTGGTCGGGTCGATGTCGTCGTCCACGATCACGATGAACCGGCCGACGAACGTCGCTCCGCGGTACGCGCCGGCGACTATCAACGCGGCCTGCTTGACGTGGCCCGGATACATCTGCTTCAGCGACACGACGATCATCGGTCTTCTTCGAGCTTCATATATGAAAGCGACGCCCCTCACCCCCGCAATCTGCTGATCCAGTTCCGCCCATAGCTGGGCGGAAAAATCTGTCGCCATGATCATGTTGTCGTCGTGCGTGCCTACCAGCATCGGCACGCCCAGCTGGATCGGGTCGTTTCGATGCAGGATCGCCTTGATCTTGACTACCGGGTGGGGAGTCCTGCCGCCGGCGTAATAGCCTTCCCATTCGCCAAAAGGCCCTTCGCCGGCGGTTTCGATCTCTGGGGACGGCATTTCACCTTCGAGGACAATCTCCGCGGTTGCCGGAATGGGCAAATCGACGGTCTCTCCTTTGACGACCTCGACAGCTTTGCCGCGCAGCCCACCGCCCCAATCGTATTCGCTCACACCGATGGACACCGGAGACACGGAGGCGATCCAAAGCTGCAGCTCCTGTCCGCATACCATGGCTATGGGGCAGCTCTGGCCTCGATCCCAATACTTCCTCGCGATGATCGCGCCATGATGACCGGGGACCATATGCATGGTGACGGTATTTCTGTCGACGACCTGCGAGCGGTAACTCCCCAGGTTCACCCAGCCGGTATCCGGATCCTTGGCGATGACCATGCACCCGGTGCCGATGTAGCGCCCTCCGTCGTGTTCATGCCACTTGGGCGTGGGAAATTTCAACACATCGACGTCGTTGCCGACCAGGACGTTTTCCTTCACCGGTCCGCTCTGCACGTACACGGGCGGAAGCGGCTTCACGGCGGCAAGCTTTTCCTTCCAGGCGCGTATCAGGTCGATGCCTTTGAGCTCCAGAGGCAGGCCCATACCCAGGGCAACGCGTCTGGACGATGTGAACGGATTGGTCGCTATGCGGTATCCGCGCGGATATCCCTCTATGTTGTCGAATACCAGAAGCGGCGAATCGGGGACTGAGAGGGATAATTCAGCAATGCGCCCGATCTCCACATCCCAATGGGCCCCATCGATGATCCTGCATTCGCCGAGCTCCCGAGATTTCTCTATGAACCCCCTCAAGTCTTCGAACATTGTCATCTCCCTATTGCGTTCGAAATAGCGGTGCATGACGGTCGGACCACGCTGCCCGCCGGTGGAAATCTCTTGCGGTCCAGGGCGAAGCGCGGTCTTGCGCCTGGACCTGTTCTTTGACTCCGAGAGCCCTTCTACGCGGAGCTTTATCTCTGCAGCGAGAGTCGGGTCCAGACCGGCAGGTGCACGCCGGCGCGCACGGTGGAGAATTTCATGAAGAAGTCCCCCAGCGCCGAAGCAATGCCGATCACCGCCATCGTGCCCATCGAGATC
>JACQTO010000232.1 GCA_016210745.1 Betaproteobacteria bacterium | reverse complement strand
TGACCGGGTGGAAAACGATCCCAGGCTGACCGAGCTCTATCTGGGGGGGCTCGGTACCAACGCCAAGATACTGTGGGACCGGGTTCCTCCCGAAACCGAAGCTTTCTCCGAAGACAATCTCCTCATCTTCGGTAGCGGCCTGCTTTGCGGCACCGCCGCTCCCGGCTGCAATCGCACCATCGTCACGACGTTTTCTCCCCAAACGGGGTTGATGGCGTATTCGATGATGGGCGGATTCTTTGCGCCGGAGTTGAAGTATGCCGGCTACGACAGAATCATCCTTCGCGGCCGCTCGCCCGATCTGGTCTATCTGTGGATACACAACGATAAGGTCGAAATCCGCGATGCGTCTCACCTGCGGGGCAAAGGCGCCATCGAAGCCGGGGAATGCATTCGCAAGGAATTGAAGCAGCCCGATGCCCAGGTGGCGGCCATCGGGCTCGCCGGTGAAAACCGGGTCTTTTACGCCTCCATCGAGCAGGGCAGGTCGAGCGCCAGCCGCGGCGGTATCGGCGCGGTCATGGGAGACAAGGGGCTCAAGGCGGTAGTCGTTCGCGGAACCAAGGACATCAATATTGCCCGGCCGGCTGAATTCCTCGACCTGTGCAACGACGTCCTCAAATACATCGAGTTTCGGGAAGCTCATCCCATCAAAGGGGTCCCTCCCATTCTGCAGGGGCTTGGGTCGCCGCAGGAGATGAGGATTGTCGACGAGGCATGGCATACCACCAGTTTCATGTGGGGGAATTCCCGCACTCGGCGCAAGGATTTTTGGACCAGTGAAATAGAAGAGAAGTGGCGACAGAGCCAGGAGGCGGCTCGGACGCGCTTGATCAGCTGCTACAACTGTCCGATGCAATGCGGGGCCACCATCTCTATGCCGGGCCTCCCCACGTACATGATGAAGTGTTATTCGAAGCTCACTTACACCATGGCGGCGTATTCCGATCTGGATTTCGGTTTCAAGATCGCTCAACGCGCAACCGAATACGGTGTGGACGGATTCTCGGCCCCGCAAGTCATGGCCTTCGCGCTCGAGTTGCGTGAAGCCGGCATCCTGACCGACGCGGATTTCCCCGGAATGCCGGCCGACGTCGAGGGGCGGTTCTTCTGGCTGCTCGACAGGATCGTGCGGCGCGAAGGGATCGGGGATGCGCTCGCCGACGGCGTGTACTGGGCCGCCCGGCGGATCGGCAATGGCGCGGAAAAATTCGATCACAACACGATCAAGAAGCACGAGCAGCTGCCTCTCAAGCTGGGGATGCTCAATCCGGTCTACTACCTGATGTACGCAACTGGCGAGAAAATCAACATCACCCAGATCGAGGGGCAGTTTCCCCAGGCGCCGTTCCCGACCCGGCAAGAGCGCGAGGAGTTCGTCAAGGACTGGATCCAGGTTCCTCACGAGAGGTTCAAGCAGTACCTGCTGGACTGGGAGCTGCGCGGCGAACAATCGAATCCCCATTATCCGAGCGTCGAGGCGAGCTGCGATATCGTCGACTGGCAGGAGAAGATGCACTACATCGACGACGCCCTCGGAACCTGCGCCGGCCTGTCGTCGTTTCCCCTCAAGCCTCCTTATCACATCCACAATTTCCCGGCCTTCATCTCGGCGGCGACCGGGATCGACATGGACGAAGCCGGCCTGTGGAAGGCGGCCACGAGGAACCGGACACTGCTCCGGGCCATCAACGTGAGACGCGGCATGCGCCGCGCCGACGACAAGCCGCCCGAGGATCATTGGAAAAAGCGATTCCCCGAGCTGGAGGCGAATCTCCTGGATGAGTACTACAAACTGAAGGGGTGGGATCACCAGGGCATTCCCACCAAGGCGTCGCTGCACGAATTGGAATTGGACTACGTTGCCGAGGACCTGGAGCAAAGAGGAATTATCAGCGATGGGCATAGTTAAGAAGACCGTCAAGGCCATCACGATCGATGCCGACAAATGCAACGGTTGCCGGGCATGTGAGCTGATCTGTTCCTCGTTTCACGCTTTGCCCCGATACAGCAGCAACAACCCGGCGAGGTCGCGAATACGCGTGGTTCGCGAGCCCCTGAGGGACATCTACATTCCGGTCTTCGCGGGCGAGTACACGGCCTCCGAATGCACCGGCAGGGATCAGTACATCATCGACGGCAAACAATACGAGGAATGCGGTTTCTGCCGGGCATCGTGTCCCTCCAGAGACCTGTTCAAGGAACCCGATTCGGGCCTGCCGCTGAAATGCGACATGTGCGAAGACGAGCCGCCGCTCGAGAAGCCCAAGTGCGTGGAGTGGTGCGTGAACGAAGCGCTGATTTACCGGGAATACGAAGAAGAGGTCGAGGAAGCGGACGTGAGCCCGGGTGACGTCGAGATCGGGGTGGAGTCCCTCATAGACAAGTACGGATTGCAGCAGGTACTGGACACCATCGCGAGACTGTCCAAGCAATAGCACCGGAGAAACCGCTTTGGGACAGATTCACGAACTGATCGCGCAGCGTTCCCGCCACCGGCCGGTGGAACCGTGCGCCGACGTAATGGTCGTTGGCGCGGGCATCAGCGGCATCCAGGCCGCGCTCGATCTGGCCGCCAGCGGCTTCAAGGTCTACCTGGTGGAAAAGAAGCCGACCATCGGCGGCAAGATGTCCCAGCTCGACAAGACCTTTCCCACCAACGACTGCTCGATGTGCATCGAATCGCCGAAGTTCATCGAGTGCGACCGGCATCCGAACATCGAGATCCTGACCTACACGGAGGTGGCAGACGTGAAGGGGAGCGCGGGCAACTTCAAGGTGACGCTGACCCGCAAGCCCAGGTACATCGACGAGGACAAGTGCACGGGATGCACCACCTGCATGGAGTACTGCCCGGTCAAGGTTCCCGACCCCTTCAACGAGGGCCTGTCGCTGAACAAGGCGGCCCACATCTACTTCGCCCAGGCCGTGCCGCTCGTCACCTACATCGACGAGACCTGCCTCTACCTCAAGGACAAGACCTGCTCGATATGCACGGGCGTGTGCGAGAACAACGCCATCGACTTCAGCCAGGTGGCCGAGAATGTCGAAGTCAAGGTCGGTGCGATCGTGCTCTCCCCCGGCTATGAGACCTTTGACCCGAGGATCCGGGGCGATTACGGCTACGGAAGGATTCAGAACGTCGTCACCAGCCTGGACTTCGAGCGGCTGCTCTGCGCCACCGGGCCGCATGAGGGGCAGATACTGCGCCCGTCCGACAAGAAGCATCCGCACAAGATCGCCTGGATCCACTGCGTCGGCTCCCGGCAGGTGATCCCGGGTGGCAATGCCTATTGCTCGGCGGTGTGCTGTTCGTACACGCAGAAGCAGGTGATCCTCGCCAAGGATCACGACGCCGACATGCAGGCGACGATCTTCCACAACGATATCCGGTCGTACGGCAAGGACTTCGAGCGCTTCTACCAGCGAGCCGAGAAACTGCCCGGGGTACAGTTCATCCGGAGCTACGTGTCGATCGGCCGGGAGATTCCGGAAACGAAGAACGTCACCATCCGGTACTCGACGACCGACGACGGCGTCAAGGAAGAGGAATTCGACCTGGTGGTATTGTCGGTCGGACTGAACCCGCCTGCCGACGCGAAGGAATTTGCGCGGATCTTCGGCGTCGAGCTCGGGCCCCAGGGCTTCTGCAAGACCAGCCCGTTCAACCCGACAGAAACCACTCGCCCGGGCATTTTCATCAGCGGCGCTTTCCAGGGGCCGATGGACATTCCCGAGTCGGAGGTGAGCGCGAGCGCGGCGGGGGCCTTGTC
>JACQTO010000231.1 GCA_016210745.1 Betaproteobacteria bacterium | reverse complement strand
GGTGTGCGTGCTGCTCGTGTCGCAGAGCCTGAACCTCTCGGAGATCGTCGCGCAGCAGACGCGCGGCATGTTCGCCGACATGGGGCTCAACTTCCTTTCCTGGAACTGGCTGCCGCTCCTGCCCATGATGGTGGTCTACTTCGTCTCGGGGGTCGCGGAGACCAACCGCGCGCCATTCGACGTGGTCGAGGGCGAGTCGGAGATCGTCGCCGGCCACATGGTCGAGTACTCCGGAATGGGCTTCTCGGTGTTCATGCTGGCCGAATACGCGAACATGATCCTGATCGCCATGCTGACCGCGATCATGTTCTTCGGCGGCTGGGCCGCGCCGATCGACAGCACGGTGTTCCACTGGATTCCGCCGTTCGGCTGGCTGATGATCAAGATGTTTGTCCTGGTCTCGTTGTTCCTGTGGTTCCGGGCAACGTTCCCGCGCTATCGCTATGACCAGATCATGCGCCTGGGCTGGAAAGTGTTCATACCGCTGACGCTGGTTTGGCTGGTGGTGATCGGCGTGTGGATGCAGACACCGTGGTCGGTGTTCCGATGATCGAACGAATCCGCGCGATTTTCCGCTCCCTGCTGCTCCTCGAGCTGCTCAAAGGCATGGCTCTCACGGGCCGGCATCTGTTCCGGCGCAAGATCACGGTGCAGTACCCGGAGCAGAAGACGCCGATGAGCCCGCGCTTCCGCGGACTGCACGCGCTGCGCCGCTATCCCAGCGGCGAGGAGCGCTGCATCGGCTGCAAGTTGTGCGAGGCGGTGTGTCCCGCCCTTGCCATCACCATAGAAACGGCCGAGCGAGCCGATGGCACGCGCCGCACCACCCGCTACGACATCGACTACAACAAGTGCATTTTCTGCGGCTTCTGCGAAGAGGCGTGCCCGGTGGACGCCATCGTCGAGACGCGGATCTTCGAGTACCATGGAGAAAAGCGCGGCGATCTCTATTACACCAAGGATATGCTGCTCGCGGTGGGCGACACGTACGAGGAACAGATTGCGAAGGACCGCGCCGCCGATGCGGCCTACAGGTGAGTGGCATGGACATCGAAACCATCATCTTCTACGTATTCGCCGTGATTCTGGTGTTCTCGGCCCTGCGCGTGATCACCGCGCGCAATCCGGTGCACTCGGCGCTTTTTCTGGTGCTTTCGTTCTTTACCGCGGCGGCGACCTGGATGCTGCTGCGTGCCGAATTCCTCGCCATCACCCTGGTGATGGTGTACGTGGGCGCCGTGATGGTGCTGTTCCTGTTCGTCGTGATGATGCTCGACATCAATCTCGATCGGCTGCGCGAGGGCTTCTGGAGCTACCTGCCACTGGGCGCAACCATCGGCTTGTTGCTGGTTCTGGAGATGGGCTTGGTGTTAAGCGGACGCTATTTCGGCCTGCAGACGCTGCCTGCGCCGCCGGATCCGGGGCCCGGATACAGCAATACCAAGGAACTCGGACGATTGCTCTACACCGAATACGCCTACGCTTTCGAGCTTGCCGCCGTAGTGCTGGTGGTGGCTATGATCGCGGCGATCGCGCTCACCATGAGAAAGCGCAAGGATACGAAATACCAGAGCCCGGCCAGCCAGATCGGGGTGCAGAAGAAAGACCGCATGCGGCTGGTGTCGATGAAGGCGGAAAAGGGCGAGGAGTGAGGAAGCAGAATTCGGGAATCAGGATTCGGGATTTGGACGATTCCCGCGAAGAATTTGGCGTTGTATAGGTCTCGCGTTTTCGCGCAGTTGCAACTTCGCAACTGCGCGAAAACACGAGATTGATAGAAGGCAAATCGGCCGCATTGGGTCCGGCTATGCCGCTAGGGAGAGAAACGAGTTGCTATCGTTATCGCATTTCCTGATTCTTGGCGCGATCCTGTTCGCGATCAGCGTCGTGGGGATATTCCTCAACCGCAAGAACGTCATCATCCTGCTGATGGCGATCGAGCTGATGCTGCTTGCGGTGAACACCAACTTCATCGCGTTCTCGCACTACCTGGGCGACATATCCGGCCAGGTGTTCGTATTTTTCATCCTCACGGTCGCGGCTGCGGAGTCCGCCATCGGCCTGGCGATTCTGGTGGTGTTGTTCCGCAATCTGAATACGATCAATGTCGACGACTTGGACGAACTGAAAGGGTGAGGATAAAGGGTGAAGAGTGAGGAGAAAGGAGTCAGGAGTAAAGCCTTTGCGCCGTTGCCGTTGCTCCTTGCTGCTTGCCGCTTACTCCTCAGCGAATAACTTATGACGACAATGCAGCAACTCTACCTCATCGTGCCGCTGGCGCCGCTCGCCGGCGCGATCATCGCCGGCCTGTTCGGGCGCCAGATCGGGCGCGCCGGCGCCCACTGGGTGGCGATCCTCGGCGTCGCGGTGGCGTTTGCGGTTTCATGCGTGATTTTCGCCGACGTCCTGAACGGCAACGTATTCAACGGCCCGGTGTATACCTGGCTCACCAGCGGGGAGACGCGCTTCGAGATCGGCTTCCTCATCGACCGGCTGTCGGCGCTGATGATGGTGGTGGTCAGCTTCGTCTCTCTCATGGTCCACATCTACACCATCGGCTACATGGCCGACGACCCGGGCTATCAGCGCTTCTTCTCGTATATCGCGCTGTTCACCTTTTCGATGCTCATGCTGGTAATGGCCAACAACTTCCTGCAACTGTTCTTCGGCTGGGAGGCGGTGGGCCTGGTTTCCTACCTGTTGATCGGTTTCTGGTTCAAGCGTCCGACGGCGATTTTTGCCAACCTGAAGGCGTTTCTGGTCAACCGCGTCGGCGATTTCGGCTTCCTCATCGGCATCGCGCTGGTGCTCGCTTATTGCGGCACGCTCGACTATGCGGCGGTATTCGCGCAGACCCAGTTCCTTTCGGCTGCGTCGATCGAGATTCTTCCCGGCACGCAGTGGGGTCTGGTCACGGTGATCTGCATCGGTCTTTTCATCGGCGCCATGGGCAAGTCGGCGCAGTTTCCGCTGCACGTATGGCTGCCCGATTCGATGGAAGGCCCGACGCCTATCTCGGCCCTGATTCATGCCGCCACGATGGTGACGGCGGGCATCTTCATGGTGGCGCGCATGTCGCCGCTGTTCGAACTCTCCGAGGAGGCGCGCTCCTTCGTTCTCGTCATCGGCGGCATTACGGCGTTTTTCATGGCGCTGGTCGCGCTGGTGCAGTACGACATCAAGCGCGTGGTCGCTTATTCGACGCTGTCGCAGTTGGGCTACATGACGGTGGCGCTGGGCGCCTCGGCCTATTCGGCGGCGATGTTCCATCTCATGACCCACGCCTTTTTCAAGGCGGTGCTGTTCCTGGGCGCAGGCTCGGTGATCGTGGCGATGCACCACGAGCAGGACATGCGCAAGATGGGCGGGCTGCGCAAGTACATGCCGATCACCTACGCGACGATGCTGATCGGCGCCTTGGCCAATGCCGGCTTTCCTCCGTTCGCCGGTTTCTTCTCCAAGGACACGATCATCGAGGCGGTGCATGCCTCGCAGACGCCAGGCGCGGGGTTTGCCTATCTGGCGACGTTGTTCGGCGTGTTTATCGGCGCGCTGTACTCCTTCCGGCTGGTGTTCTATACGTTTCACGGCAAGGAACGGTTCAAAGCTGGCCACGGGGGCCATGGCCACGACGCGCACGCGCATGGACACGCGCCGCACGAGTCGCCGGCGGTGATCACCGTGCCGCTGGTCCTGCTCGCGATTCCCTCCATCGTCGCGGGCTGGGTCATCGGTCGCGTCGTTTTCGGCGACTACTTCGGCGGGGCCATATTCGTCGGTCCGGAGCACCGGTGGATAGCGGAGATGGCGCATGAGTTCCCGGGCGTGATCGGGATGATGCTCCACGGATTGACTTCGCTGCCGTTCTGGTTCGCGATCGCAGGGCTCGCCATCACCTGGTACGTGTACATCGTCCGGCCGGAATTGCCGGCGGTGATCCGCGCCAAGGCGGGATTTCTCGCCACGATCCTGGAGAAGAAATACGGCTTCGACGAATTCAACCAATGGTTCTTCGCCAGCGGCACGGTGAAGATCGGCACCGGCCTCTGGAAGATCGGCGACGTGGCGCTGATCGATGGTCTGATGGTCAACGGCAGCGCGAAATTCGTCGGCTGGTTCGCCGGCGTGGTGCGCTGGGTGCAGTCCGGATTCATCTACCACTACGCATTCGCCATGATCATCGGCGTGTTTGTACTGCTCACGCTGTTTGGCATGCTGGCAACGGCGCGCTGACATGCAGACGACCCACTGGCTTTCCCTCTCCATCTGGCTGCCGATTATCGGCGGGCTTGTCGTGCTCGCCGCCGGCGACAGGAATCCGCGCGAGGCGCGGCTGATCGCGCTTATCGGAGCGCTGGCGGGATTCGCGGTGACGATCCCGCTGCTGAGCGGATTCAATACCGGCACGGGCGGCATGCAGTTCGTCGAACTCTCGCCCTGGATCGCGCGCTTCAACATCAATTACCACCTCGGGGTGGACGGGATCTCGGTGCTGTTCATCCTGCTGAACAGTTTCATCACCGTGCTCGTGGTGATTGCGGGCTGGGAGGTGATCCAGTCGAAGGTGGCGCAGTATATGGCGGCGTTCCTGGTCATGTCGGGCCTGCTGAACGGCGTATTCGCCGCACTCGACGCGGTGCTGTTCTACGTGTTCTTCGAGGCGACGCTGATTCCGATGTACCTCATCATCGGCATTTGGGGCGGCCCCAACCGCGTCTACGCCGCATTGAAGTTCTTCCTCTACACTTTGCTCGGCTCGCTGCTCTTCCTGGTTTCGCTCCTGTACCTGTTCACCAAGTCCGGCGGAAGTTTTTCCATTCTCGATTATCACAAGCTGCCGCTGCCGATGCCGGCGCAGATACTCCTGTTCTTCGCTTTCCTTGCGGCGTTTTCGGTCAAGGTGCCGATGTGGCCGGTGCATACGTGGCTGCCGGATGCACACGTGGAAGCGCCCACGGGCGGCTCGGCCGTGTTGGCGGCGATCATGCTGAAGCTCGGCGCCTACGGCTTCATTCGTTTCTCGCTGCCGATCCTGCCCGACGCGAGTCAGGCTCTCTCGGGCATGATGATCGGGTTGTCGCTGATCGCGGTGGTCTACATCGGACTGGTGGCCCTGGTGCAGGCGGATATGAAGAAACTGATCGCCTACTCGTCGGTGTCGCACATGGGCTTTGTGACCCTGGGTTTCTTCATTTTCAACGCCTACGGGATCGAAGGCGCGCTGATACAGATGATTTCGCACGGTTTCGTTTCGGCGGCGATGTTTCTGTGCGTCGGCGTCATGTACGATCGCATGCACTCGCGCATGATCGCCGACTATGGCGGAGTGGCCAACACCATGCCCAAGTTCGCCGCGTTCATGATGCTGTTCGCGATGGCCAACTGCGGATTGCCGGCAACCAGCGGCTTCGTCGGTGAATTCATGGTCATCATGGGCGCGATGAAGGCGAATTTCTGGGTCGCGGCCATTGCCGCTACGACGCTGATCTGGGGCGCCGCCTATACGCTTTGGATGTACAAGCGCGTGATCTTCGGCGACGTGGGCAACGCGCACGTGGCCGCGCTCAAGGACATCGGCGCTCGCGAGACCTTGTTCCTCGGGCTGCTCGCGATCGCCGTGCTATGGATGGGTGTGTATCCGGCGCCCTTTACCGAGATCATGCACACGTCGGTCAATGAGCTGCTGCGGCATGTCGCGGTGAGCAAGCTTTGAGGTCGATACGATGAACTTCCCTATGCCCGACCTCGTTCCAGCCTACGCGGAGATTTTCCTGGCGGCGATGGCCTGCGTGATCCTGGTCGTGGACCTGTTCCTGAAGGACGACCAGCGCGACGTGATTTATGCGCTTTCGCTGGTGACCCTGCTCGGCTGTGCGGTGCTCACCGTGGGCACGGTGCAGGCGACGGGCGGGCAGGTGACCTATACGTTCAGCAACATGTTCGTATCGGACTATATGGGCAACCTGCTGAAGACGCTCACCTACATCGCGGTCGCGGCGTGCCTGGTGTACTCGCGGACCTATCTCGCCGATCGCGGCATGTACCGGGGCGAGTTCTTCGCGCTGGTCCTGTTCGCGACGCTGGGCATGATGGTGATGATCTCGGCCAACCATTTCCTCACCATCTACCTGGGCCTGGAACTGATGTCGCTGGCGCTCTATACGCTGGTGGCGCTGCAGCGCGACTCCGCGGTCGCCACCGAGGCGGCAATGAAATATTTCGTCCTCGGCGCACTTGCCTCGGGGCTGCTCCTGTACGGCATGTCGATGCTCTATGGCGCCACCGGAACGCTCGAGATCACCGCGGTGGCGAAGGCCCTGGAGGGCGACAAAGTCAACAAGGCGGTGCTCGTATTCGGCCTTGTGTTCGTGGTAGCGGGTCTGTCGTTCAAGCTGGGCGTGGCGCCGTTCCACATGTGGATACCCGACGTCTATCACGGCGCGCCCACGGCGATGACGCTTTTCATCGGTTCGGCGCCGAAACTGGCTGCATTCGCCATGGCCATCCGGCTGCTGGTCAACGGATTGCTCGCGCTGGCGGTCGACTGGCAGCAGATGTTGGTGATCCTGGCGGTTTTGTCGATGGCAATCGGCAACCTTGCAGCCATTGCGCAGACCAATATCAAACGCATGCTCGCCTACTCGACCATCTCGCACATGGGCTTCATGCTGCTCGGTCTGCTCTCGGGGGTGGTCAACAACAACTGGCTCAACGCGGCCGATGCCTACAGCGCCGCGATGTTCTACGCCGTCGTCTACGTTCTCATGAGTCTGGGCGCTTTCGGCATGGTGCTGCTGCTGTCGCGAGCCGGCTTCGAGTCCGAGAACATCAGTGATTTCAAGGGGCTCAACGCGCGCAGCCCATGGTTCGCCTTCATCATGCTGCTACTGATGTTTTCGCTGGCCGGCGTGCCGCCGACGGTGGGTTTCTTTGCCAAGTACACGGTGCTGCTCGCGGCGCTGGGCACCGGGCAGGTGTGGCTCGTGGTGGTCGCGGTGATGTTTTCGCTGATCGGCGCCTTCTACTACCTGCGCATCGTCAAAGTGATGTACTTCGACGAGCCGGTGGAAACTGCGGCGATAGAACCCAGGCTGGACATTGGCGTGTTGATTTCGGCCAACGGCTTGGCCGTTCTCGTGCTCGGGATCATTCCCGGGCCGCTGATGCAGTTGTGCTTTTACTCGATCAAGGGCCTTTGACGCATACTGATGCCTTCCTGCCCCTGAGGAGGCACAAATGACGGGTCCGAGAAAGCCCGAGCTCGCCTGGCAGAAACGCGATCTCGCCGAAAAGCCGATCAAAGGCGAGTGGGTCTACCGCGGCAAGTTGCTGCATGTGCGCCGCGATGACGTGCGTCTGCCCGACGGCAAGACGACCGAGCGCGAGTATATCGAGCATCCGGGCGCGGTCATGATCATCCCCGTGCTCGACAGCGGCGAACTCGTGATGGAGCGCCAATACCGCTATCCGCTCAGGCGCGACATGCTCGAATTGCCGGCCGGCAAGATCGACGCGGGCGAACCGCCGCTGGAATGCGCAAAGCGCGAACTGCTCGAGGAGACCGGGTATACGGCCTCGGCCTGGCGCTTCGTCACCACCATTCATCCGGTCATCGGCTATTCGAGCGAGCGCATCGAAATCTTCCTCGCGCAGGGGCTTACGCTTCGGGGCGCCAGACCCGATGACGGCGAGAACCTCGAGGTTTTCAAGCTGCCACTGGCAACCGCGCTCGAATGGATTCGGGAAGGGCGCATCACCGACGCCAAGACCGTAGCCGGGCTGTTTTGGGCGGAGAGGATTCTGAGCGGAGAGTGGAGCGTCTAGGGCGGAATTCAGCCGTCGAGCTGTGGGATCAGGAGATTTCCGCGCCTTGACGGAGAGCCCTTCAGAGTGCGATGAGGTGCTTCTTTTCAGCGCGTTTCACGGCGTTGATTCCGACTGCGGCGTCAAAGGTGACAAACCGCCCGCCATGCCGGACGGCGAGCGCAAGCAGATAAACGTCCGTCAGTTGACGCGGACCATGGATGTGGGTGGCGTCTGCGACGCGAGCGTCGAGCAGGCTCACGTCATCCGGCCAGAATTCGTGCAGCCTGCCTGCGGTTGCTTGCGCAAGGCGCTCCATGACTGCGCGCGCTGGCAGGGGATTCGGATAGCCCGGGTTTGACATCACGCGCACACAGCCGTTTTGGGTGATCGGGCAAGAGGCCCATCCGGAGGGGGCGTGATCCGCGAACCAGTCGGTCGCGCGAGCATGCAACGAGTGGTCGGCGTCGAGCAGGGCGATAAGGACGTTGACGTCCAGCAGGGCGCGCATCAGTACGCGTCGTCCTCGCGCAGCTTGTTTATCCGTTCGTTGGTTACCACCGCACCGCGCTTCGGGAACGGCCGAAACCCATTGCGTGCCTTGGGTTCGCGCGCCGAAAGGGCGGGCGGCGCAGTCAACGCGCTGCGGGCGAGTTCGGAGATCATCTCTCCAGTCGTCTTCTTCTCCCGGCGCGCGCGCTCTTTGGCGGCCTGAAGCACGTCGTCGGCGATATCGAGGGTGGTGCGCATGAAAGTGATGCTAACGCATCACGCATCAGATGTCAATCGAGAGGGCGCGCGGGTGCCCATGCGCCACCTTCTGCCTTGCAACTTGGCTACTTCACGTAGCTGATCCGGTAAATGGCGCCTGCATAGTCATCCGACACCAGCAACGACCCGTCGGGCATCACCTCCAGATCCACGGGTCTGCCCCAGACCGACTCGTCATCCAGCCAGCCTTCTGCGAATACTTCCTGGCGCACCACCTTGCCGCCTGCGACGACGATGCGTTTGATGCGATAGCCGATCTTCCGGGAGCGGTTCCATGAGCCGTGCTCGGCGATGAAGATGTTGTTGCGGTACTCCGCGGGAAACTGGCTGCCGGTGTAAAAGCGCATGCCCAGGGCCGCCACATGCGGCCCCAGTTTCGCGGCCGGGGGCGCCAGCTCGCCGCAGCCGCGCTTTCGGCCGTATTCGGGGTCCGGCGTGTCGCCTTGATGGCAGTACGGATAGCCGAAATGCATCCCGGCGCGCGGCGCGTGATTCAACTCGTCGGCCGGTACATCGTCGCCCATCCAGTCGCGCCCGTTGTCGGTGAACCAGAGTTCTTTCGTCTGCGGATGCCAGTCGAAACCGACCGAGTTCCGCACCCCCTGCGCATAGACCTCGTAGCCTGCGCCGTCGGCCTTGATGCGCGATATGAGCGCGTAGCGCTTAGGATCGGGTTCGCAGATGTTGCACGGCGCGCCGACCGGCACGTAGAGCATGCCGTCGGGGCCGAAGCGGATGAATTTCCAGCCGTGATGGGTCTCGCGAGGAAGCCGATCGTTCACCACTACCGGTCGAGGCGGAGATTCGAGCCTCGCTTCAATGTCGTCGAAGCGCAGAATCCGATTCACCTCTGCGACATAGAGCGCGCCGTCCTTGAGGGCCACGCCGTTGGGCATGTTGAGTCCGGATGCGATGGTGATGACCTGGGTGGCTTTTGCACCTCGATAGCGCAGCGCGTACACGCGGCCGGCGCTGCGCGTGCCGACGAAAAGCACATTGTTTCTTCCCAGCGCGAGCGAGCGTGCATTGGACACGTTTTCGGCGAAAACGCTGATCTCGAATCCGGGCGGCAGCTTGATCCGATCCAGAGGCAGGCGTTGCGCCAGTGCGGTGGACGCCAGCGCGAGGAGCAGCAGGCTGGTGAGCGAAATAAACCGACTCATGGTGTGGTGCATCCCGGCGGGACAAACTCGGCCGCTATCATACGACCGAAACCGTCTTGCCGCTTTCCCGCCGTCACTTGTAGACCTTGACCTCCACGCAATGATCCCGGGCGGCGGAGATGATGTCGACGTGATCGAGATCGCTCGGATATGCGCCGCTGGGTTCATCTTCTGGTCTCTTTCTTTGGTTGAGAAAGCCACCGGAGGCTAATCCACGCGGCCCTACGTAGGATCTATCCGCCAGCAGTGCCCGCAGAAGGGCTCTTGCCCGCCACGGTGGAGATCGACGCCTACGACTGCACGATTTATGGCACACTCAAAGGCGCTCTCATGGTCCTACTCGACGGTGAGGTAAACTCGGTGCGTAAGCGTTCCATCCCGGAACAACTCCTTCAGCTTGTGCGTCCATTCGTCGTTGCGGCGGGCCTTGCGCTTCTCCTCTCACCCGCCTTCGCTGCCGAAAAGGTCCGGCTGCAGCTCAAATGGCTGCACCAGTTCCAGTTCGGCGGTTATTACGCCGCCCTCGAAAAAGGCTTCTACAGCGACGCCGGCCTCGACGTGGAAATCATCGAAGGGGGCCCGAAAGTCAACGCGGTTGAAGAAGTCATCGAGGGGCGGGCACAATTTGCCGTGAGCACCTCAGGCGCGCTCCTCGCAAGGGCCCGGGGAGAAGACGTCGTCGTCTTGGCCGCCATTTTCCAGCACGCGCCTACGGTCATTTTGACTGCACGCCAAAGCGGAATCCGGGAGCTAAAGGATCTCGCCGGACGCAGGATCATGGATACGCCGGACTCGGAGGATGTCTACGCCATGCTGAGGCGCGCCGGCGTGGACCTCGCGACGCTGCGAAACGTCGAGCATCAGGGGGACGTCCGCGACCTGGCCGCCGGTCGCGCGGATGCGATGGTGGCCTACAGCACCAACGAACCCTTCGTGCTGGAGAGTCTTGGAGTTCCTTATCTGACATTTACACCGCGCGCGTTCCAAATAGATTTCTACGGCGACAACCTGATCACATCGGGCAGGGAACTCGCCGAGCATCGGGAGCGGACGATCGCATTCCGCGCGGCATCCCTCAAGGGTTGGCAGTACGCCCTGTCGCACAAGGAAGAGATCGCGGATCTGATCCTCGCGCGATATTCCAAGGCCAAGAGCCGGGAAGCGTTGCTGTTCGAGGCCCAGGCGACCGAGACGTTGGTGCAACCTGACCTGGTGGAACTGGGTTACCAGAATCCCGCCCGCTGGCAGGCGATCGCGGAAACGTATCGGACCCTCGATTTCATACGGGAAGCGAAGGTCCCCGAAGATCTCATGTTCATGCCCCGTCCGGATTTGCCCGCCTGGCTAAAGGTGGCGCTGGCGGGGACGATACTGCTTGGCCTGTCGGCGGCGGGGGTTGCCGGATGGATCGCGGTGCTCAACCGCCGCATCGCCGACGAGCGCGCACGACTGCAGAGCATCCTGGACACGAGCCCGATCAACATCGCCTTCTCGACCAAGGGGCGCATCCATTTCGCCAACCCGAAGTTCTGCGAGACGTTCGGCGCCAAGGCCGGCGATACGTCGCCCCAGCTCTACGTGCATCCGGAACAACGCGACGAACTGGTCGGATTGCTCAAGCGCGACGGCATCGCCCAGAACCAGGAAATCCAGATGTATGACCGTGACCATCTGCCACGCGAGATGCTGGTCACCTACCTGTCGATGACCTATGACGGCGAGGAAGGCATCCTCGGCTGGATCATGGACATCTCCGAGCGCAAGCGCATGGAGGAAGCGATCAAGCATGTCAACTTCCTCAACGATCAGGCGCTCGGTCTGACCAAGGCCGGCTACTGGCATGTGCCGCTGGATGGCTCGGGCTGGTACAACTCATCGAAACGGGCGGCCGAAATTTTCGGTGACATCCCCAATGAGAACTACCGCTACCGCGTGGCAGAGGACTGGTTCGCCAACGTCGAGGCGGGCGACCCGGAATACGCCAAGGCAACGGGGCAGAATTTCCAGGAGGCATGCGAAGGCAAGATTCCCGCTTACGACTCCATTTACGCTTACAAACGGCCTGTCGATGGCCGCATCGTATGGATTCACGCCTTTGGCAGCGTCGCCCGTGATGCCGAAGGCAAGCCGACGGACATGTACGGCGTGACACAGGACATCACCGAGTATATGCACGCCCAGCAGGAACTGGCAAAAGCCAAGGAAATCGCCGAGGAGGCGACCAAGGCGAAGAGCGACTTCCTCGCCAACATGAGCCACGAGATCCGCACGCCGATGAACGCGATCATCGGCATGTCGCACCTCGCGCTGAAGACCGATCTCACCCCGCGCCAGCGCGATTATGTAAAGAAAATTCAAGGATCGGGCCAACACCTGCTCGGTATCATCAACGATATCCTCGATTTTTCCAAGATCGAGGCCGGCAAGCTGAGCGTCGAGAAGACAGAGTTCCAGCTCGACAAGGTGATGGAGAACGTGGCCAACCTGATCGCCGAAAAGACCGCCGCCAAGGGTCTGGAACTGGTTTTCGATGTCGAGCGCGGGGTGCCTTACGATCTGGTCGGAGATCCCTTGAGGCTCGGGCAGGTCTTGATCAACTACGCCAACAACGCGGTGAAGTTCACCGAAAAGGGCGAGATCGACATTCTCGTGCGTTGTCGCGAGGAAACCGAGCGCGACGTGCTTCTGTATTTCGCGGTGAAGGACACCGGTATCGGGCTCACCGAAGAGCAGCGCGGGCGCCTGTTCCAGAGCTTCCAGCAGGCCGATACCTCGACCACGCGAAAATACGGCGGCACGGGTCTGGGGCTCGCGATTTCGAAAAAACTGGCCGAACTCATGGGGGGCGAGGTCGGTGTGGAAAGCGAGGCTGGAAAAGGTTCGACATTCTGGTTTACGTCTCGTCTTGGCAAGGCGCTTGCCAAGGAACGCGCCCACGTGCTCAGCGCGGATCTGCAGGGCAAGCGCGCACTGGTCGTGGATGACAACGAGAATGCGCGTCTCGTTTTGCGCGACTTGCTGGAGGGCATGCAGCTCGTCGTAGAGGAGGCGGAGAACGGACAGGTCGCGCTCGACCGTATTGCCGCAGCCGATCGCGACAACCGTCCTTTCGAGCTGGTCCTGCTCGACTGGCAAATGCCCGGCATGGATGGAATCGAAGTGGCCAGGCGCACGCGCAATGCGCCACTGCAGAAGCAGCCGCATCTGGTGATGGTGACAGCCTACGGCCGCGAGGAGGTTATCAAGGGCGCGGAGCAGGTCGGAATCGAGGACGTTCTCATCAAGCCGGTGAGTTCATCGATCCTGTTCGACGAGGTCGTTCGGGTGCTGGGCGGCAAACAGACTGAGCGGCGCGAGATGGGCATGGAGCGCGTATCCACCGTGATGGAAAATTTGGCGAAGATCAAGGGCGCGCGCGTATTGCTGGTTGAGGACAACGACCTCAACCAGGAAGTCGCCACCGAGCTGCTGAAGGATGCAGGGTTTGTCGTGGACGTGGCGGACAATGGTCTGATCGCACTGGACAAGGTGCAAGCGGCTGCGTACGACATCGTGCTCATGGACATGCAGATGCCGGTGATGGACGGGGTCACGGCGACCATCGAGATGCGCAGGCTCGAGCGGTTCCGCGATCTGCCCATCGTGGCCATGACTGCGAACGCGATGCAGGGCGACAGGGACCGATGCATCGCAGCGGGCATGAACGACCATCTCGCCAAGCCCATAGAGCCAGAGGACCTGTGGAAGGGCCTGCTGAAATGGGTCAGGCCGCGCGAGGGGATCGGCGCATCGCTGGCAGCGAAGCAGGAAGCCAAGCCGATGGCGGATACCGAGTTGCCCGTGGGCGTACCGGGTCTCGACGTGGACGCGGGCTTGAGGCGCGTGCTAGGCAAGCGGCCGCTTTATTTGAGCATGCTGCGGAAATTTGTCGCCGGGCAGAAGAGCATGCGCGCGCAGGTCGAGGAGGCGCTCGGCGGTGACGATTGGAAGACGGCGGAGCGCATCGCGCATACCGCCAAAGGCGTGGCGGGGAACATCGGGGCCGTGGAAGTGCAATCAGAGGCGGCAATGCTCGAAGCCGCGATTCGCGAGCACCAGCCGCGTGATTCGGTTGATCGTCAATTGGCGGCCACGGATACCAAGCTCTCGGCCCTGGTTGCGGCGCTGGAACTGGCGCTTCCGCCCGAGGCGGCGAGCACAGCGCGATTGCGGGTCGATCCGGAAAAGCTGAAGGCCGTATGTATTCGGCTCGAAGCCCTGCTTGCCGAAGACAATGCGGAGGCCGGGGACGTCATGGATACCAATGGCGATCTCCTCAACGCGGCCTTCCCGGGGCATTTCCGCAAAATCGATGACGCGATACGTGGCTTTGACTTCGAAAGCGCGCTCACTTCCCTGCGCGCGGCGATGACGGCGTCCCCTTGAGCTAGAGACATGGCCGGCGTCCCTGACATTCGATTCGCGTGACTTTTGAGCGTGGCAAATCGGCGCGCGCATAACCTCGGAGAGACCATGGAAACCGAAATGGACTTCACCAAGAAACCCACCATACTGGTGGTGGACGACACGCCGGACAATCTGTCTCTGATGAGCGGTCTGCTCAAGGACACGTACCGGGTCAAGGTGGCCAACAACGGTGAACGTGCACTGAAGGTCGCCTCCGGCGACGATCTGCCCGACTTGGTCTTGCTCGACATCATGATGCCCGGGATCGATGGTTATGAGGTGTGCCGGCGCCTCAAGCAGGGCGAGAAGACGAAGGACATACCCATCATATTCCTCACTGCCAAAGCGGAAGTCGAGGACGAGAAGCTCGGCCTCGAGATGGGAGCGGTAGACTACATCACCAAGCCTATCAGCCCGCCGATTGTGCTGGCACGGGTGCATACGCACCTCACGCTCAAGGCAGCGGCCGATTTCTTGAGGGACAAGAACGCATTTCTCGAGACCGAAGTGCAGCGTCGCACGCGGGAGGTTTCGACCATCCAGGACGTCACGATCATGGCCATGGCCTCTCTTGCCGAGACCCGCGACAACGAGACCGGCAACCACATACGCCGCACGCAGAACTACGTGCAGGCCCTCGCCATGCAACTCAAGGAGTCGGGAAAATTTGCAGACTATCTTTCCAAGAAACAAATTGAAGTACTGTACAAATCATCGCCGCTGCACGATATCGGCAAGGTAGGCATACCCGACGACGTACTGCTGAAGCCGGGCAAGCTGACCAAGGATGAGTTCGAAGTCATGAAAACGCACACGACCCTCGGGCGCGATGCGATCGTGGCCTCCGAGAAACTGCTCGATTCACCGAATTCATTCCTGCAGTGTGCGCGGGAGATCGCCTATTCGCACCAGGAGAAGTGGGATGGCTCCGGCTATCCCCAGGGCCTGAAAGGGGAGGCCATCCCGATTTCGGCACGCCTCATGGCGATCGCGGATGTGTACGATGCGCTGATCAGCAGGCGTGTGTATAAGGAGCCGATACCTCATGAAGCCGCTGTGGAGATAATCAGACAGGGCCGAGGGTCTCATTTTGACCCCGAGATGGTCGACGTCTTTCTGGCAATGGACCCCGTCTTCTACTCTATCGCGCAGCGCTATGCGGACAGCGCGGAGGCAGTAAGGCACAAGGTGCAGGCGATCTGACCATTTCGGCGAAACGTGCCCGCCCGGCGTATGAGACGGGCGCCGGCGGCCCAGGTACTTAGGATGGCTCCGGGCCCTGCAGTTCAGGATTGCAGAGCGCGCATTTCCATGTCGGTATAGCGAAGGCGGATGGCCAGCGTGCGCGCCAGGCCCTCGAGCAGCTTGATCGCGACCTTCTTGTGGTCTTCCGCCAACTTATCGAAGCTTTGCCGGGAAAGCACGAACAGATCGGCGTTGGTGAAGGCGATGGCGTCGGCGGAACGCGGCTCGCCGTCGAGGAAGGCCATCTCGCCGAAGAAATTGCCGCGCGCGAAAGTGCCCAAGTGGTAGATCTGCTTTTCATTCAAGGGCAGCACGATGCGCACCGAGCCGCGCCGGATCAGGAACAACTCATCGCTTGCGTCCCCGCGTGCGAAGATCTTCTCCCCGGCGCTGAACGAGCGCTTTTCCATGCAGGCTTCGAGCGAGGCCAGGGTCTCCTCCTTTCGCCCCGAGAACAGATCGATCTCCTGCAGTTCGAGCAGCTTTTCCTCCTCGTGCTCCAGGTTGGCCTCCTCGAGGATGCGATCTTCCACCCACTCCATCGCCGCGTCGAGGTCGCCGAACACCCTGACCGGGCTTTCGGCTTTGACCAGGCCGACCTCGTCGAAGTACTGCTCCATGTCCTTGCCGCTGGGAAGGTTCTGCGGAATCTGGCTGAAGATCAGGAAACCCTTGCGCTCGGCGAGCATGTCCTTGATCTGCTCGAGCATGTGCGCGGCGGTTACGTCCACCGACTGCACGCGGCGCATGTCGAGGATGACGTAGGTCCTGGTCTTGAGATCGGCCTCGAGCGCGCTGTAGAGCTGATCCGTGGTGCCGAAGAAGAGACTGCCCTGCAGCTCGACGATCACAGTGCGCTCGCCGCGTTCCTGCAGAATCTCCATTTCCGAGGGCAGGCGTATCTGCTTCGAGAACGCGTGATTACCATAGCTCTTGCGCCGGACGACGGCGCCTCCGACGTTCTCGCGGATGAAAAGAAAGACGGCCAGCGCAATGCCCACTCCCGAAGCCGCGATCAGGCTGACGGTGAGGGCGGTGATAATGACTGCGGCGATGACCGCAAAGTCGAGAATCGTCGAACGCGATTTGAGGAAATTCAAGCTGTGGCGGTCGATCATACGAACGCCGATCACGATCAGTATCCCCGCCAGGGCCGCCACCGGCACCCAGGCGATCAGCGCGCCCAGAACGAGAAATGCTACCAGCGACAGCGCGCCCTCGACGAAGCCGGAAAGGCGAGTCCGGGCGCCGCTGGAGATGTTCACCAGGGTCGCCCCCATGGTTCCGGCTCCCGGAACGCCGCCTATGACGCCGGCGGCAAGATTGCCCAAGCCCTGTCCGATCAGTTCCCGGTTCGAGTCGTGCCGGGAGCGCGTCAGCGCGTCGAGGACGACGCAGGTTTTCAGCGTGTCGATCGAAAGAAGAACCGTGAGTGTCATGGCCGGTACGATCACTGCCATGAATTCGGCCGAGCTCAGGTTGCCGATCGCCTTCCATCGGCCGCCGATCGCGTCGAGAAATCCTTCCCCCGATCCGCCGAGCGGACCGATGACGAGCGGGTTCCCCGCTACCACTAGCAAGCTGCTGTCGGCCAGCGCCATGCCGAAATAGGTGAGAATGCCGCCGATCAGTCCGAGAATCGCCGCCGGTACCGCATGCGTCACCCGCGGCGCGCCTACCATGACGGCAACCGTCACTGCACCGACGGCGATAGCCTGCCACTGCCACCCAGAGGGCGAGGCGAGCGCCTCCCAGAAATGCGTGTTTTTGGGCACGCCGAGGAATTTCGGCACCTGGCTTGCGATGATGATGATGCCGACGCCGCTCAGATAACCGCTCACCACCGGGTACGGCATGTACTTGATCAGGCGGCCCAAACCGATGAGCCCGAGCACAATCTGAAGCACGCCGCAGATCAGGCCGATCAGCGTCAGCATCAGCAGCACTGATTCCAGAGTGACGCCGTTTTGCAGGAGCTCGATTGCCAGCGCCGCCAAAACTGCTGCCGCCGGGGCGCACGGCGCCGTGATCAGACGATTGGTTCCGCCGAAGACCGGCGCGATGAAGCCGAGGGCGGTCGCCCCGAGAATGCCGGCCAGCGCCCCATACGCCGCGTAGGAGCCTCCCAGCGGCGAATAAATGATCACGCCGAAGGCTATCGCCGATGGCAGCGCAACCAGCATTGCCGCCAAGCCGCCCCAGAAATCTCCGGCCAACTTATCCGTGTCCGGCGTCTTCACTGCGCACCTCCCTAAGGTCAGTCAGTGAATCGGTTCGCTATTTGCCTGAAGACTGCCGCCCGCAGCATTGGGCCGGTCGATGCAGGCAAAGCAACTGTGTCCCGAACGGACAATATACGCCGCTCTGCCAATACGCGCGAACGCACGCGCCGGCAAGAGCATTGGCCGCTAGCACTTGCAAGCCTGCTGTTGGCAAGTATGGCGATGATTGGGTTTAGAAATTCGTCTCCCCTTTTCCGTGCAGTTGCAAGCAACTGCACGGAAAAGGGGAGATTGATAAACGGCAAAACCAGCTTCTTTGGTTCCGGCTTGTTTGACTTAGAGGGAAAAACGGCCGGAGGGATAAAATACCGCGCTCCGTGGGGAGTATCGTCGCGGGTTGCACGTGCGAACGACGCTGTATAGTAATTTTGAGAGAAGGGAGAAATGAGAACGACTGGAAGACTAGATGCCCGCGTCGCCATCGTGACCGGCGCTGCCCAGGGAATCGGGGCGCAATTTGCCAGGGCGCTGGCGGCCGAGGGTGCATCGGTGGTCGTCGCCGACCTGCTCGACGCGCAGCCGGTGGCTCGATCCATCGCCGAGTCCGGCGGCAAGGCGATTGCAGTGCGTGTCGATGTAACGGACCCGGATTCGGTCAGGAGAATGGTTGCCGAAACCGCCGCTCAATTCGGCAGGCTCGATATTCTCGTGAACAATGCGGCGATTTTCACCCAGCTCTCGCCCAAGCCTTTCGAACAAATCGACAGCGCCGAGTGGGACAAGGTAATGGCGGTCAATGTGCGCGGCACGTTCGAATGCGCCAAGGCCGCGGCGCCGGAGATGCGCAAAGGAAGGTACGGCAAGATCGTCAATATCTCCTCCGGCACCGCCTTCAAAGGCTCTCCTTTTCTGCTGCACTATGTGAGTTCGAAGGGAGCCATCATCGCAATGACGCGCTGTCTCGCGAGAGAGCTGGGCGATGACGGCATCAGGGTCAATACGCTGGCGCCCGGGCTGGTGATGAGCGAAGGCGTCCTTGCCAATCCGAATTTGTTAGGTGCCAGGGCTACGAACAATATCGCCACCCGTGCGATCAAGCGCGAAATCACACCTGAAGACATGTGCGGAACGCTGATCTACCTGTGTTCCCCGGAAAGCGATTTCGTTACCGGGCAGGTGATCGTCGTCGATGGCGGCTCGGCGATGCATTGATTGCTTCTCGAGAGTTTTCCGCGCAAGTCTTGACGACGTCGATTTGGAGAACTTCACGCCATGCAATTGATCACCTGGAACATTCAGTGGTGCCGAGGCTGCGACGGAATCGTGGACCCCGCGCGCATTGTCCGTGTCTGCACGGAGATGGCGGACTTCGATGTGCTGTGCTTCCAGGAAGTCCCGCGCAATTATCCTGAACTAAAAGGCAGCCGCGGCGAAGACCAGTTCGCCGCGCTTGCGGCAGAACTGCCCGGTTTCACCCCGATCGAGGGCGTGGCCGTCGATGTCCTTGCAACCAACGGGGCGCGCCGGCAGTTCGGCAATGCGATATTCAGCCGGCTTCCCGTGCTGCAGATCTTCCGCCATCTGTTGCCCTTTCCCGCTGACCCCAGGGTACCGGAAATGCAACGTGTGGCGGTGGAGGCAGTGGTGGCGGCGACTTCCGGCCCGGTGCGCGTGACGACGACGCACCTTGCGTACTATTCGCCGAATCAGCGTGTGGCGCAGGTGGGGCGGTTGCGGGGCCTACAGGCGGAGGCGGCCGGGCATGCGGGAGACGCAGCGCACGCGCACAAGGAGGGCGGGCCGTTCCAGACCGTGCCGCGGCCGGCTTCTGCGATTCTCACGGCAGACTTCAATTTTCGCCCGGAGGATCCGCTCTATGCTCGGCTGCAGGAACCGCTTGCGGTCGGTGTACCCGCTTACCGCGACAGTTGGCGGATAGCGCATCCCGACAAGCCACACCAGCCGACGCTGGGTGTATATGACAAGGCGCAATGGCCGGGCGAGGCCTTTTGCTGCGATTTCATCTTTGTCACCGAAGACCTGGCGCCGCGGGTCGAGGATGTAAACGTCGACGGCGCGACCGATGCTTCCGACCATCAGCCGGTGCTGCTGAAGCTGGACTTCTAGCGCCGCGTCATCTCTGCACCGTGGCCAGGCGCACGGCGAGCAAAACGAACACTCCCGACACCAGCCACTTCAGGTATTTCCCGACTCGACCGGACGCGCTCCGGGCGAGCCATTGGCTCAGTTTGCCTGCAAAGATACCGAAGGCTCCGAAGACCAGCACGACCATCAGAGTGAAGAACACGCCGTAGAAAAGCATCTGCAGCCACACCGGCCCGACGCCGGGGGAGGCGAACTGCGGCAGGAAAGCGAGGAAGAAAAGCGCCACCTTGGGGTTGAGAACGTTCATCAGAAATCCGCGCCAGAACAGCGACTGCCCGGGCGCTTGGGATTCGCCTTTCAGTTCGATTGCATCGCCGCCCGAACGCACCATCTTCCAAGCCAGGTACAGCAGGTAGGCGGCGCCGGCGAACTTGACCAGGTTGAATGCCACGGCGGAGGTCTGAAAAACGACCGAGATGCCGAGCGCCGCCGCAACAGTGTGGACGAGATTGCCCGCGGCAAGCCCCATCGCCGTGATGAATCCCGCTTTCGCGCCGCGCGTTGCCCCCTGCGCTATGAGGAAGACGATGTCGGGCCCCGGCGCCACGATCAGGAGCAGGGATGCCGTGACGAATATCAGGAGCGTAGCAGTGTCGAACATTCAGAGTTTCCTGGCGGACTCATCGCTCGGCGAGCCAGGGAAGCGACGCCGGCGGGTTCGATGAGAATGCGCGCTCGTCGATGTCGATGTTCTTGAAGCGCAGGCGGGCATAACGCGCCTTCTCCTCGAAGGGCACCGTCGCATCGATACCGAGCTTTGCCCGCACGCCGTTCCTGCTCGCGCGCACGTATTCGTGGGTGCGCGCCTCCGGTATGATGAACAGGTCCTGCGACGCCTCCATGCGCATCGCAAGCGCATACTCCACGTCATCGGTATCGCGTATGTCGATGTCGTCATCGACGGCAATGACCAGGTCGAGGTCTTTCAGCGTGGCGAATGCGGCAAGAATCGCGTTTCGCTGAAGGCCTTCATGCTGCGGGCTCGTTTTTCTGACGCTGATCACCGCGTGAAAACGAAACAGGCCTCCGGCGGTCATCTCGACATCATCCACGATCGGTGTGGCCGCCTGCAGCGCCTTGAGCAGGCTTGCCTCCATCACGTACTTGCGCAGCATCACGGGTTCGCGGCTGACGCCGTTGATGGCGTGGTAGATCGGTCTGGAGCGGTGGGCGAGGGCGCTCACCTCGAAAACCGGAGCGTCGGCTTCGGGCGACAGGTAGCCGACAAACTCGCCGAACGGCCCCTCGCGTACCGTCTCGTCGGGAAGCAACGCGCCCTCCAGCACGATCTCCGTCTCGGCCGGGTAATAGATGTCCTGCGTGATCGCCTTTACCAGCGAGATCGGGTCTCCGCGCAGGCCGCCGGCCACGGCAAGCTCGTCCGCGCTCTCGGGCATCTGCGAGCCCATCGTGGCCGCCGCGTAATACACCGCGATGTCGGTTCCTATGCACACCGCTATCGGCAGCGGCTTGCCCATGCGCTGGGCGCGCTCGTAGGCTGCCCTGAGGTGACGCCCGAAATCGAGTTTGATGGCCGTGCGCCTGGCGCCGATCAACTGCAGGCGGTGGTACGACGCGTTGTAGACACCTGTTTCCGGGTCCTGCACGATGATGATGCCGCCGGTGATGAACCGGCCGCTGTCCGCTTCGGTGTGTGTCAGCACCGGCAGCACGCGTCCGATATCGAAGTCGTCGCGGTAAACGTGCTCATGCACCGGGGCCTTGTCGACGTGTCGCGGTGCCACGGGATTGCCGAGCGCGCGCCCCACGACTTCCCTGATGCCGCGGTAGTCCATGCCGAAGGCGGCCTCGCAGTTTTCCCTGCACGACAACACGTTGCCGATCACCGGCATGTCGTGCCCCTTTACGTTGGAGAAAAGGAGCGACGGTCCGCCATCGAGTTGGTTCATGATTCCGGCGATGTCGAGGTGCGGATTCGCCTCGCGTTCGAAAACTCGGATGCGCCCGGCCCGCAGCATGCGTCCGATTGCCGAGCGAAAGCTCGTGTCCAGGCTGGCAGATATCTTCGCGTTCATCATTCCCTCAGCCGCTAACGTAGGGGCGAATTGGATGGCACACCGCTTCGCCAAGTTGGCCTCATTCCGCGTGTACCGGCGGATGGGCATTATATTCGCGCTGTGCATCGTGTCCAGGTCCGTATCGATGCCTGCGCTCCTAGATTGATGTAACATCGTGCCGGCCTCACCGGCCAAGCTGGCGAATCAGGCTGGCGAAAAATATTGATCTCAGCAATTACACGCTTAGACGGCACACGTGCCCATGGTTGCCAGGCAAAATCCTGCCTTCGAACAAGGTCCCACAGCTCTATACGCGCAGCTCGCAAGTATTCTGCGAAGCAAGATAAGAAACGGGGCATGGCCAGCCGGCTTCGAAATACCGACGATCGACGAGTTGCGCGCACAGTACGGCCTGAGCCGCATCACCGTGCGCCAGGCTATCCAGATGCTGGTTGCGGAAGGATTGCTCTCTAGTCAGAGGGGGCGGCGGACGACGGTCACGTACGATGCCGCGCAAGCCGACGCAGGCCCATTGTTTCTGTCGGTGGCTCAGCTCGAAACTGAAATCGACAACTACGCCGTTCGCCTGCTGTCCCGCAGCGAGGTCAAGAATCTCCCCGCCAGCGAACGGGCGGTCGGCACGGTGAAGGGACCCTATGTACATATCCGTAAGGTCGACTTTGACAGCGGAAAGCCTTACGGCCTCTCGGATGTCTATGTTGCAAAGGACGTCTACAAGCGCTTTCCGAAGGACGCGGAGACGCGTTCAAAGCTCGTGCGCTTGGTACGCCAATATGCCAAGCCCCCCTTGGCTTCAGGTCAGGAGATCGTAGCTGTGGCGGCGGCCGATTTCGAGGAGGCCAGGTTGTTGGGCTACCCCATGTCGGCACCCGTTGCCCGCGTCCAGCGGGTTCTTCGTGATAAGAACGCTCATATAGTTTACTGCGGCACTGTGGTTTACCGGGGGGACCGCTTTCGCCTCGAGTACGATCTCTCCGGGTACGCGAGAGACGAGTAGCTCCTTCGTGGCGGCCGGATGTGATGCACTCGCTTGACTTCACCTATCAAAAGACCTAAAAGTAGGCCTTTAGTCCTTGTTGCCTGGTTTACGATTCTGCCGGGTCTGCCACCATCAAAGGAGGTCGATTGGTCATGAATGAAGTTCTCGCCCAGGCGAGTACTGCGCCGGCCCTCGACGACGCCTGGATTCCGACCACATGCGCCTTATGCTATGGGTCCTGCTCCATCCTCGCGCATCGGGTCGACGGGGTTGTTGTCAAGATCGAGGGTAACCCGGAGAGCGCGGTCGGAAAAGGGCGGCTATGCGGCAAAGGCGTCAGCGGGCTCATGTCGCATTACGATACGAACCGGTTGAAGGTGCCTTTGCGCCGCACCAATCCAAAGAAGGGAATCAACGAGGATCCGGGCTGGAAGGAGATCAGTTGGGACGAGGCTCTGGATGAAATCGCGGGCGTGCTGAAACGCCTGCGTCAGGATGACCCGCGCAAGCTTGTCATTCATCGCACTACGACCGTTATCGCCGCCCGCATGCCGTTCCTTGCCTTCGGTGGGGCATTCGGCACACCGAACATTTCGGCATCCGGCGGCGGGCTGCACTGCGGCAACGGCGCGCACCATATCAGCGGCATCATGCACTCGTCGTGGTCGATCGTCCCCGATTTCGAATACTGCAATTACGCAGTCTATTTCGGCGCATCCAAGGGCCACGGTGCTGGGCATGCGTCGACATCCAACATGAAACTCGCGGCTGACGCGCGGGCGCGCGGCATGAAGATGGTGGTAGTCGACCCTATGTGCAACTTCGCGGCTGCCAAGGCTACCGAATGGGTGCCCATACGCGTGGGCACCGACGCTGCGCTGGCGCTGTCCATGGCCAACGTCCTCGTCAATGAGCTTGGCATTATCGACGGCCCGTACCTGCAGGCTAAGACCAATGCGCCGTACCTGATCGGCCCCGACAAGCTTTACGTGCGCGATCCTTCCACGAATAAGCCGCTCGTCTGGGACATGTCTGCCAAGGCGGCCCGAGCGTTCAACGAAGCGAATGCGGCCGACATGGCGCTGGAAGGCGATTTCGAGGTAAACGGGGTGCGCTGCCAGCCGGCATTCCGGAAACTCAAGGACCACCTGAGGAAATTCACGCCCGAATGGGCCGAGACTATCTGCACGGTGCCAGCAGCGAACATCCGCAGGATGGCGAGCGAGTTTGGCCGTGAGGCGAGGATCGGCAGCACCATTGTGGTGGACGGAGTCACGCTTCCCTACCGGCCAGTGGCGGCGATCGCGTTCCGCGGCGCGCAGGGACACCGGAACTCGCTCTATAATTTTTTCGCCGTCGACTTGCTCAATGAGCTTGTCGGCGCCGCCGATGTGGTCGGAGGCTGCCTCGGCTTCAATCCGACTTGCTTTGGGCATCCGGACACCGGCCGCCCGCGTTATGTGCCGAAACCGGACGCGGATGGACAGATGGTGGCCGGTATGTGGATGGGGTATCACCTCCCCTATCCTTCCGCGGAGCCACGGCTGCCTCAGCAAATCGGTTTGCAGGACCTGTTCCCCAGCGCCATGCTCTCCCCATTTCTGACATCGGCCGACCAGGAAGAGATCTGGACCATGTTCGAGCTTCCCTACCGGCCCGAGGTACTGCTCAACCTGGGGTGCAATCTGGTGATGAGCATCGCCAACAGCGAGACCGTGGCGCGAACGCTCGAAAAATTGAAGTTCATGGTGTCGTTCGATCTGTATCTCACGGAGACGTCGAATTTCGCCGATATCGTGCTTCCCGATTGCAGCTACCTCCAGTCGATGGACTCGCGCTCCAGTTTCCCGTTTATTCACTGCAGCCATCCAGGCGGAATGGGCAACTGGTCCTGGCCGATCCGTCAGCCCGTGCTGCCGCCCGAGGGGCAGCAACGGCGGTTCGCCGATGTGCTGCTCGACCTGGCCGATCGCATGGGCATTCGCGGCGATATGAACGCCACGTACAACATGGCGCTGCAACTTGCGCCCGAGCATCGCCTCCAGGCTGACCAACGATACAGTTGGGAAGAGATCTGCGACCGGGAACTGAAGAGCAACTTCGGCCCCGAGCGGGGAATAGAATGGTTCAAGGAAAACGGCCTGATCAGTTGGCCGAAAAAGCCCCAAGAGGTCTACTGGCGGCCGTTCCTCGATGTGCGTGTGCCGATCTACTGGGAATTCCTGGTGCCGCAGGGCGAGAAGATCGACGCGATCACTGCGCCGCGCGGACTGAAGATCCCGCTTGAATTCTTCGAACCGCTGCCTGACTTCCAGCCCTGCCTTTCGCACACCTGCAAGAATGAGGCCTTCGACTTCTACGCCTTCTACTACCGGGACATCATCCACGCGAACAGCTACACGCAGGAGAACCCGTGGCTGGACGAGGCCGGGCAACTCGATCCGTTCTCGTACACGATCGCGATCAATGCGGACAGTGCGCGCAAAAAAGGATTGAGGGAAGCAGAGCTGGTTTGGGTTGAAGTGGAGAGTGGACGCAAGGTCAAAGGACGGCTGCGCCTGACTCAGGGGATGCATCCCGAGGGTCTGGGGATCGGGGGCTGCGCCGGCCATTGGAGCGAGGGCCTGCCGATCGCCAAGGGAAAGGGCGTGTTCTTCAACGAACTGCTCGAGATCGACTGGGCGCATTCCAGCCCGGTCAATCTGAACCTTGATCTGTGCGCCAAGGTCAAGGTGACGCCGGTGGAGGGTGTGCAATGAGATGGGGAATGGTGATCGATCTGAAGCGCTGCATCGGCTGCTACGGGTGCCAGCTTTCGTGCAAGGCCGAGAACGGCACGCCCCCGGGGGTGTTCTT
>JACQTO010000230.1 GCA_016210745.1 Betaproteobacteria bacterium | reverse complement strand
TTCTCCTACAGACCGACCGTTCGCCTCCGGTTGCTCCCCACCCCGCCTCGCAGCGACGCAGTTACCTTCGACTACGGAGCCGTGGCTCGCTCCGACATGGACTTCCACCATGCTAGTGTGGCACCCTCACGGGCGCACGATCCCCGCTTTCGCGGGGATGACTTGATCAGTGTTTCCCTAGAAGCCAAATCTTCGCCAAGTTTGCCGACAGCAAACTTGCAAGTGCCTGGCCCTTTCCCGCCCTAGCCTTTTCTCAGTGTCTTCACCTGAGCCCATTGCCGGCGGCTCACCGGCAGCCGCTCCGGACATTCTTCCAGCACGACCGCCCAACCGGCATCGGATTCCTCGCCGCTCGCGCGTTCGAATCCGCGGATGCGTTCGCGCGCCACCAGGCAGTTGCGGTGAATCCGCACCAGGATTCCGGCGAATTCCTGCTCCAGGCTCGCCAGCGATTCTTCGATCAGATACTCGCGCTCTGAGGTGCGAATGGTGACGTACTTTTGATCGGCTTTGAGAAACAAGACCTCCGCTACCGGCACCAGCGTGACCCGATTGCGCTCGGCCACGCTGAAATAACGCCGCGGATGCGAGTCCACCCGCTCCAGCGCCGCGCTCGTCGCCCGCGCGCCGCCTGCCGCCTTCCGGAGCGCCTCTTGCAGGCGCGCTGCTCGCACCGGCTTGAGCAGGTAGTCGATCGCATTCACTTCGAAGGCGGCCACAGCGTACTGATCGTGAGCGGTAACGAATATCACCGCCGGGGGCGCTGCCAGCAACTGGGCGTGGCGGGCGAACTCGATGCCGCTCATGCCCGGCATGTGGATGTCGACCAGCGCCACATCGGCCGGATTTTGCGACAGCCACGCCATCGCCTCCAGCCCGTTGGCCGCCTCGCCAGCAACGAGATTGGGCATGTCGGGGCTGCAGTCGGCGAGAACTTCGCGCAGCCTCAGGCGCGCCGGTTGTTCGTCGTCGATGATGAGCACGCGCAGCGGATTCATGGCGCCCTGCGGTAAGGCATGACAATGCTGATCTGGTAGCGCTCGCCGGCGGCGAGGGTATCCAGGCTCGCCTCCACGTCGAAATGCAGGCGCAGACGCTCGCGAATATTGGCGAGGGCCATGCGATTTCCCTGACGGTGCTGATGCTCGGGCGAATAGGGGTTGGTGAGCTTGAGCCGCAGTTGCTCGCCATCGCGGCGCGCCTCGATTTCGATCCTGCCGGGCGCCAGGCCCGGCTCGATTCCGTGGTAAACGGCGTTTTCCACCAGCGGCTGCAGGAGCATTGCGGGAACCAGGGCCTGCTCCACTTGCGGATCAAGCCGCCAGTCGACCTGAAGCCGCTCGCCCAGGCGCAGTTGTTCCAGATTCAGATACTGGCGGCAAAGAGCGATCTCCGCCGCGAGCGTGGTCAGATTCCGGTTGTCGGCCATGAGATTGCGGAACAGCTCGGCGAGGTCCTCCAGCGCCGACTCGGCGCGAACCGGATCGCGGCGAATCAGCGACAGCACCGCAGTCAGGCTGTTGAACAGAAAATGCGGCCGAATACGCGCCTGCAGGGCCTGCAGCTGCGCCTCGGCGAGCGCGGGCGAGAAGGCGCGGTTGCGCAGCCGGAAATAGCCCGCAAGCGTCCCCGTAAGCGCCAGCGCATAGGCTATGCGCCATGCCAAATCGCCCGCTCCCGCGCTCTGGCCTCGCACGGCGTCGAGGAAATGCATCGCCGCGGTCAGCGCCGCAACCAGCGCCAGCGTGCAGGCAACGCCTGCGGCATAGGGGAGCCGCGCCAAGGCATCGCGCGCAATATAGAGGGCGGCCAGACTTGCGAACAGCACGGGCTCGATCGCGTAGGCGACAAGGATGACCTGACCGAGGATGTCCCCCGGGCGCAACGACGCTGCCAGCAGAGCGAACGCATTGACAGCGAGCAGTGCGCGCGCGATGACGCCGAGATTGCGGAAGTCCGGCAGGGCGTCGCCCGCGGCGTTTTGCCGTATACTGCTCGCATCCGGATTCATCAGAGCGGAACCAGCGTCAGTGGCCATTTTTGGCCGGATTCGCCACATTTTACAGGCATGGCCACCAAGCCCCAGTTGGCACGCAAAAAAACAGGTGCTGTCCGCTCAGGCCGTAGGGGAGAGGAGACGTCCTGGTCAGGGCGCTTTAGCGAACCGGTGTCCGAGCGCGTCAAACGCTATACGGCTTCGGTGCCGTTCGATCGCCGGCTCGCACTGCACGATATCCGCGGCTCGCTCGCACACGCTCGCATGCTGCGCGCGACCGGTCTCATAGGCGCCTCCGACCTGCGCGCCATCGAACGCGGCTTTGCCGTCATCACCGAGGAAATCCGCGGCGGAAAATTCAAGTGGACGATCGAGGCCGAGGACGTGCACATGAACATCGAGCGCCGGCTCACCGCGTTGGTAGGCGAGCCGGGAAAACGGCTGCATACGGCGCGATCGAGAAACGACCAGGTCGCCACCGACGTGCGCCTGTGGCTGCGCGACCAGATCGATGACATCCTCGAACTCGCGCGCGCGCTGCAACGCTCGCTGCTCGACGCCGCCGAGCGCAATGCCGCGACCCTCATGCCGGGCTTCACCCACCTGCAGGTGGCGCAGCCGGTCACGTTCGGCCATCACCTGATGGCCTATTTCGAGATGTTCGAACGCGACCGGGCTCGCCTTGGCGAATGCCGAGCGCGCGTCAACGTGCTGCCGCTGGGCGCGGCGGCGCTGGCCGGCACCTCTTTTCCCATCGATCGCGACAGGGTAGCGCGCGAACTCGGCTTCGACGCTCTGTGCGCCAACTCGCTGGATGCGGTGTCGGACCGCGACTTCGCCATCGAATTCTGCGCCGCTGCCTCGCTCGTGATGGTGCACGTATCGCGGCTGTGCGAGGAGCTGGTGCTGTGGATGAACCCGCGCTTCGGATTCATCGCGCTGCCCGATCGTTTTTGCACCGGCTCGTCCATCATGCCGCAGAAGAAGAATCCCGACGTGCCCGAACTCGCCCGCGGCAAGACCGGCCGCGTCATCGGCGACCTGGTGGCGCTGCTCACGCTGATGAAGTCGCAGCCGCTTGCCTACAACAAGGACAATCAGGAGGACAAGGAGCCGCTGTTCGACGCCGTGGACACGGTGCGCGAGACACTAGCGATCCTCGCTGAACTGGTGCCAGGAATCCGCGTCGACGCCGAAGCGATGAAGCGCGCCGCGCGCGAGGGATACGCGACGGCCACCGACCTTGCCGACTACCTGGTGAAAAAGGGGCTGGCCTTTCGCGACGCGCACGAGGTCGTGGCGCGCACGGTCAGGCACGCCGAGGGCCTCGGCCGCGATTTGGCGCAGCTCACGCTCACTGAACTGCGGCGATTCTCCGATGCGATCGAGGCCGATGTGTTCAAGGCGCTGTCGCTGGAGGGCTCGGTGGCTGCCCGCAAGCACGCCGGCGGTACGGCCCCCGCACAGGTGCGCGCGGCGATTCGTCGCGGGCGGCGCGCACTCAAAAGCTGACACTGCCATGCCCGCCGACACCGCGCGCGAACTGCAGTTCATCGGCAAGTACGAGATCAGGAAGCGGCTCGGCGAAGGTGCGACGAGCGAGGTCTACCTGTGCCACGATCCGTTCAACGTGCGCGATGTGGCGGTGAAGGTCGTCTTCGCCGATCGCCTGACGGACACCGAGGGCGGCAAGGTCGCCCACAGGCTGTTCATCACCGAGGCTTCGCTCGCCGGCAAGCTCGTGCACCCGTATATCGCGCAGATTTACGATGCGGTGGTGGGCGGGACCATGAGCTACATCGTCATGGAATACGTTCCGGGCGGCACGCTGGAGCGCTACTGCGACCGCAAGGCGCTGCTGCCGATCGACAAGACGGTCGAAATCATCTTCAAGTGCACGCGGGCGCTCGATTTCGCCAACGGCCTGGGCGTCACCCACCGCGACATCAAGCCTGCGAACATCCTGCTCGCGGGCGAGACCGACATAAAGATCTCGGATTTCGGCGCGGCGCTGATGTCCTCGGCCGAGCAGACCCAGGTTTCAGGCATCGGCTCGCCGGCCTACATGTCGCCGCAGCAGATCAAGGAGCATCCGCTGAATCACCAAACCGACATCTACTCGCTCGGCGTGGTGATGTATCAATTGCTCACCGGCGAGCTGCCGTTCCAGGCGACCAATAATTTTTCCATGATGTACCAGATCACCTGCGTCGAGGCGCCGTTGCCCTCCTCGTACCGAAAAGAAATTCCGCCGGCAGTGGACAACATCGTCAGGAAGGCGATGCACAAGGAACTCGACCGGCGCTACGCCGCCTGGGAAGAGTTTTCGCAGGACCTCGGCGACGCCTTCCGCACCCAGCATCTCGCCAAGCGCACGCAGGAGGTCGCCGACACCGAGAAGTTCAATAGCATGCGGGGGCTGTCCTTCTTCGACGACTTCTCCGACGCGGAGCTCTGGGAGGTCAAGCGGATTTCCTCCTGGGAGAATCTGCCTGCGGGCGCCGTTATCATGCGCGATGGCGAGCAAGGCGACTTTTTCTGCATCCTTACCTCCGGCGAGGTCAAGGTCACCAAGAGAACGAAGCTGCTCAATCTGCTCTCGCCCGGCGAGTGCTTCGGCGAGATGGCCTACCTATCCAAGAGCAGCCATGAGCGCAGCGCAGACGTCGCCGCCGTGTGCGATTCGCAAATCATCCGCATCAGGATCGAGGATCTGGGGCAAGCCTCCGAAGGCTGCCGCCACCGTTTCGATCGCGCATTCATGGCCATTCTGGTGGAGCGGCTCAGCCTCGCCAACTTGCGGCTCACCGCCATCTAAGAAATGGGGTCAGAGTCGATTTTCCTCGACTCTCGGAAAATGGAGCCTGACCTTTCCGGAAAATCGACTCTGACCCCATTTCTTCCGGCCATTGAAGCGGCCATCAGCGCCGCGACCGGCACGCCGTTTCGCATCGGCGAGGCCGCGCGCGCCTCGGGCGGGTGTATCCACCATACCTACCGGATCACGGAACGAAACGGCAAGCGGGGCAGGCGCTATTTCGTCAAGTGCAACAGCGAGCGCTTCGCCGACGCTTTTGCCGCCGAACTGGACGGACTTCAGGCGCTCGCCGAAGCCGGCGTTCGCGTACCGCAGCCGCTCTGTGAGGGCCGCGCCGCCGGGCAGGCTTTTCTGGTGATGGAATATCTCGAGCTTGGCCGTCGCGGCGACTGGGCCGGCATGGGCCGCATGCTCGCGGGGATGCACCGCGCGACGGCGGAGCAGTACGGCTGGCGCCGGGACAATTTCATCGGCGCCACGCCGCAGCGCAATCGGCCGCACGGCAGTTGGGCGGCGTTCTGGCGCGATGAGCGCTTGCTGGCGCAACTCGCGCTGGCCGATCAGCACGGCCTGGGCTCGCGGCTCGTCGGCCGCGGCGAGCAACTGGCCGACGCGCTTCCCGAGTTGCTGGCCGGACACGAGCCCAGACCCTCGCTCCTGCACGGGGACCTATGGAGCGGCAACATCGGTTTTCTTGGCGAGGGGACGCCGGCGCTGTTCGATCCGGCGGTGTACTACGGCGACCGCGAAGCGGACCTCGCGATGACCGAACTCTTCGCCGGTTTTCCCGGCGTGTTCTATAGCGCCTACCGCGAAGCATGGCCGCTGCCGGCCGGCTACGAACTGCGACGCGACCTATACAACCTCTATCACGTCCTCAACCACGCGAACCTGTTCGGCGGCGGCTACGCAGCGCAGGCGCTGGAGATGATCGATAGGCTGCTAAAGGCAGGAACCAAAAACAGGGTCTAGGGGAATCAGCCGCACGAAGCGCGGCCCCTAAATCCTCAGTCCTAGGGGAAGCGCTGATTAACTGAAGATTTGTCATTCCCGCGAAAGCGGGAATCCAGGAAGTTCAGCCAGTTGCTGGATCCCCGCTTTCGCGGGGATGACTTGATCAGCGTTTCGCTAGATCCTCAGTCGTGATTTCTGAATCCTGAATCCTGAATCCCGAATCCTGAATCCTTACTCGACCAGCAATTTCTGCAATTCCCCCGAGTCGTACATTTCGCGCACGATGTCGGAGCCGCCGATGAACTGGCCCTTGATATAGAGCTGCGGGATCGTCGGCCAATTGGCGAACTGTTTGATGCCCTCGCGGATGTCGGGGTCCTCCAGCACGTTCACCGTATACAGATCCTTCACGCCGCACGCTTGCAGAATCTGGACCGCATTGGCGGAAAAACCGCACTGCGGAAACTGCGGCGTGCCCTTCATGTACAGCACAATCGGATGAGCTGAAACCTGCTCCTTGATGCGCTCCTGAACATTCATATCGTCTCCTGACTTAACTTGACTGTTTCACTCAACTATTTTAACCCTATCCATTTCAGGGGTCAAACCGGCCTTCGCAAACGCGCCGATGCCCGGCCAAGTCGCGCGCATCCGACACATCGGCGTAATTCAGTTCACGCAGCAAACGCTCGCAGTCCGGCCCCTGGTCCCAGCCGTGCTCGAAGATCAGCCTGCCGCCCGGGATCAAGTGCATGCGTGCGCCCCGCGAAATGATCCGGATGCATTCCAAACCGTCGCCCCCGCCCACCAGAGCGCGCCTGGGTTCGAAACGCACATCGCCCTGGCGCAAGTGCCGGTCGCTCGAGGCCACATAAGGAGGGTTGGACACGATGAGATCGAAGCGCTCCCCCGCAAGCGCTTCGAACCAATCGCTCTGGAGCAAGCGCAAGCGCACACCATGGCGTGCGGCGTTTTCCTGCGCCAGAGCAAGCGCCTCAGGCGATAGGTCGGTGGCCCAGATCTCGGCGTCGGCGCGCGCGTGCGCCAGCGCGATCGCAGCCGCACCGCAACCGGTGCCCAGTTCGAGTACCCGCGGCGCTGTGCGAGCGCTCAGGCACGCGAGCGAGCGCTCGACCAGCAGTTCAGTTTCCGGCCGCGGAATCAAAACGGCCGGCGTTACCCGAAACACGAGGCCGAAAAACTCACGGGCTTCGGTAATGTACGCGACCGGTTCGCCGGTGCGCCGGCGAGCAAACAGCCGTTCGACGGCAACGCCGTCGCTCGCGCCAACCTCAGCCTCCGTATGCGCGGCGATGTAAGCGCGCTCCAGCCCGAGCGCGAAGCCAAGCAGAAGCTTCGCTTCCGCCGGCGGCAGGCCGCTGGCGCAAAGCAGCGAGCCGATCGTTTTCATCAGAAAAATGGGGTCAGAGTAACTTTTCGAGAAATTGGGGCCAGAGTAACTTTTCTCAACCGCACCCGCAATGCAAGGTGGCATGCAGAAAAGTTACTCTGACCCCAATTTCGCCGACCCCATTTTTCTCACGCCACCTCGGCAAGCGCGGCAAGCTGCTCTGCTTGGTGTTCTGCCGCCAGCACCTGCGTGAGCTCGGCGAGGTCGCCGTCCATGATGCTGTCGATCTTGTAGAGGGTCAGGTTGATGCGATGGTCGGTGACCCGACCCTGGGGAAAATTGTAGGTGCGGATGCGCTCGGAGCGGTCCCCCGAGCCGATCAGCGATTTGCGCGTTGCAGCCTCCTTCGACCGCTGATCGCGCATCTGCTTGTCCTTGATGCGCGCGGCGAGCACCGAAAGCGCCTTGTCCTTGTTCTTATGCTGCGAGCGCCCATCTTGGCACTCCACCAC
>JACQTO010000229.1 GCA_016210745.1 Betaproteobacteria bacterium | reverse complement strand
TTCTCCTACAGACCGACCGTTCGCCTCCGGTTGCTCCCCACCCCGCCTCGCAGCGACGCAGTTACCTTCGACTACGGAGCCGTGGCTCGCTCCGACATGGACTTCCACCATGCTAGTGTGGCACCCTCACGGGCGCACGATTCCCGCTTGCGCGGGAATGACAGCGTCCGCAGTTACCGATGTCATGTAGTTTGGTTAAGTGCTCACAGGAACTTGAACCCGAGCAGCGTCGCCAGCCCCAACGCGGCGAATATCGATGCCGCTATGGCCCTCACGAGCTTGAATGGAATCCGCGGTGCTGCCGCCCGGCCGAGATACACCACCGGCACGTCGGCGATCAGCATCCCGAGCGTCGTCCCGGCCACCACGGCGATCAGCGCGTTGAATTGGGCGGCGAGAATCACCGTGGCGACCTGCGTCTTGTCGCCCATCTCGACGAGAAAAAAGGTGGCGAGCGTGACAAGAAAAACACCGAACCTCCCGACCGTGCCCGGCTCCTTATCGAGCTTGTCCGGTATCAGGGCCCAGAGGGCGACGGCGATGAACGACAGCCCAAGGGCCCAGCGAAGCACATCCGCGCTCACCGAAACGCGAATCCACTCGCCGGCAAGGCCTGCCAGGCTATGGTTCGCCAGGGTGGCGAACAGGATACCGAACGCAATCGGCAGCGGGCGTTGAAACCGCGCCGCGAGCACCAGGGAAAGCAGTTGGGTCTTGTCGCCGATTTCGCCGATCGCGACGACGAGGGTTGATACGAGGAAAGCTTCCAATATCGTTCACCGGCGGGTCAGGCGGCTGTTGACCAAAGACACCGCGCTCCCGCCCGACCCGGGACGAAGCACGATGTCAAAGGTCTCGCCAAGCCCACAGGCCGAACGCGCCATGGCTGGAGCCTCCAGACAATCAGCACGCGAGTGCGCGGCGAATGCCAACAGGCGCTTGAACCAAGTGTGTTGACGCGTTCCCCTTCCGGTAAGAAAGGGCGACTACTCCCCGATGACTATGGAAACACTGATTAAGTCATCCCCGCGAAAGCTTGCCCTCGAATGCTTCTATCGGAGGGCGGGGATCCAGCAATTGAACTTCCTGGATTCCCGCTTGCGCGGGAATGACAAAACCTCACTTAATCGGCGCTCCCTAGGGGTAATTATACGGCGATACCGGCAGCAGCGCCTGCTGAAGTGCAAAGCCGGTGAAGCGTGCACGAGCGCTCAAACGCTCTGCCTTCGAACGATGGTCCGGCGCACGTAGCGGATTCCAAGCGCCGCGATCACGGCGATGATCGGGATCGCGGCCGCCGTCACGAGGTCGGCATTGAGCGACCAGCCCATGGCCTTCAAACCTTTCGCCGCGTATCCGACCATGCCCACCAGGTAGTAGGTGATAGCGGCCACCGAAAGGCCTTCGACCGTCTCCTGCAGCCGCAGGCGCAGCCGTGCGCGCCGGTCCATCGATTCGAGCAACTGCCGGTTTTGCTTCTCGCGCACGATATCCACGCGCGTCGAAAGCAGGTTGCTCGCGCGCGAGACGCGCTCCGAGAGCTCCAGTTCCCGCAGCGCGGCGGAGTCGCAGGTGTCCATGGCCGGGGTCAGCCTTCGCGTCATGAACTCGTCGATGGTCTGCAGGCTCTTGATGCGCCGCTCGCGCAGATCGCCGATGCGGTTTCTGATGATGCCGTGATAGGCACGCGCGGCGCGAAATCGGCTCTGGTTGGAAGCGATCAGATCCTCCACCTCGGCGGCGATGCGCGTGAGCTCATCGAGCAGGCGCGGCTCGTCGGCGTCGCGCTGCTCGGCGATCTTCGACATGATGGTCGCCAAGCGCCCTTCGAGCCCCGCAAGCCGGGGCATTGCCGCGCGCGCGGCGGGCAACGCGAGCAGCGCCATCATCCGATAGGCTTCGATTTCGAACAGGCGGTGCAGCACGCGCCCGGCCTGGCGGCTGGTGAGGCCGCGATCGAACACGAGAAATCGGCCAAAGCCGTCGGCCTGCACGCGAAAGTCCGTAATCACGGTCGCGGTGCCGTCGCCGACCTCCGAGCCCACCAGCTCATTGTTGGCGAACAGCCCCGCGTAGGCCCCCGGATCGAAGGACGATGACCGGTCCCGGATGAATTCCGCGTGCGCGGCGAATACGAGTTCGCCTGGCAGTGTGGAGAGCCAGCCATCGGGCAGCGCGGCAAATACGTTGATGGAAAACGGGAGCGATCCATCGCCTTGAGCATAGACGGCGAGGGTCGAGAATTCGGTGTGCCGTTCCCAGCGCACACTGCAGGGACCCAGCTCGGCGCGAAAATGGCTCGCCTCCGGCGGCGGCGCTTGAACGCCAAACCCGGCGCAAAGCTCGGCAAGGCGGGCGATCTCGGTCGGGCGTGCGTCTACCGGCGAGAGCAGCGCGACGAAACTCGAGCGCAGCGGCGTATAGAGCGGCTCGTAGGGCCGCGCGTGAACTTCGTGGGCCAGCTCGATGCGCGCAGCGTGCGTCCTCGGCAGCACCAACGGCCCTCCCTGAGTTGTTTTTTGGAGCGGGTGAAGGGAATCGAACCCTCGTATTCTGCTTGGGAAGCAGATGTTCTGCCATTGAACTACACCCGCGGGCCACGGACATTCTAGCGCAAGAAACGGGTGGCGAACACGCGGAGCCGGAACTAGACTCGCGGCATGATCGGCATGCCGGACACCCTCTCGGATCTCGCGCAGACGCAGCGCGACTACGAACGCATTGAGCGTGCGATACGCTTCATCTGCTCGCAGCGGCAGCGCCAGCCGGAGCTCGCCGAAATCGCGACCTCGGTGCACTTGTCCGAATACCACTTTCAGCGCCTGTTCCAGCGCTGGGCGGGGATCACGCCCAAGCGCTTTCTCCAGTTTCTCACCAAGGAACACGCCAAGGAGCGCCTGCGCGATTCGGCTTCGGTGCTCGAGGCCGCGCTCAGCGCGGGGCTCTCGGGTCCGGGGCGCCTGCACGACCTGCTGGTCGAATGCGAGGCGGTCACACCGGGGCAGTACCGGCGCGGCGGCGAGGGAATCGAGATCCGCTACGGCTATCACGCAACGCGCTTCGGGCCATGCCTGCTCGCGGCCACGCCGCGCGGCGTGTGCGCGCTGCGCTTTGTCGCGCCGCGCAGCCGCGGCGACGAACTGCAGGCCATCGCCGCGGAGTGGCCGCGCGCGCGGATCAAAGCCGACCAGAGCGCAACTGCGGCGATCGTGGCGCGCATTTTTCGCGGAACGCCGGCCGCGGCGCCGCTTTCGCTGCACCTCAAGGGAACCAACTTCCAGATCAAAGTCTGGGAGGCGCTGCTCGCCATTCCGGAGGGCACGCTCGTGAGCTACGCGAGCCTAGCCAAGGCCATCGGCGCGCCTCGGGCCAGCCGAGCCGTGGGCGGGGCGATCGGCAGGAACCCGGTAGCCTGGCTCATCCCGTGCCACCGCGTGCTGCGCTCGCTGGGCGAAATTGGCGGCTATCGCTGGGGTCCCGAGCGCAAACTCGCGATGCTCGGCTGGGAAGCGGCACGTGCCGATCAGGGGGCGTGGTAAAATTTAGCTCTATCGCCGCCGTCATTCCCGCGCAGGCGGGAATCCAGAGTACCGCAGCGAAAGTTCACTGGATCCCCGCCCCCCGATAGAGGCATTCGGGGGCAGGCTTCGCGGGGATGACCGGATATGCCATGCGGATATGTAATTCCCAATTATTTTGCAATATCGCCATTCACACTTGATCGAGCTCTCAGTCAACGGTGCAGTGAAACAGGTCGAGCCGGGCGCCAGCGTCGCGCGCCTGCTGGAGTCGCTCGATCTTGCCGGAAAGCGTATCGCAGTCGAACGCAACGGCGAAATCGTTCCGCGCAGCCGCTATGAAGAAACGGCGCTTGCCGAGGGCGACCGGCTTGAGATCGTGGTGGCGGTTGGAGGAGGATGACCTTGAACGCACCGACACGCCTTCCTGAAAACGCGGCTGCGGATTCGCTCGTAATCGCGGGTCGAAGCTATTCCTCGCGGCTGCTGGTGGGCACCGGCAAATACAAGGATTTCGACGAAACCCGCCGCGCGGTGGAAGCCAGCGGCGCCGAGATCGTCACTGTCGCGATCCGCCGCACCAATATCGGCCAGAACAAGAACGAGCCGTCGCTGCTCGATGCGCTTCCGCCGTCGCGCTTTACCTATTTGCCGAACACCGCCGGCTGCTTCACGGCCGACGACGCCGTGCGCACGCTGCGCCTGGCGCGCGAACTGCTCGACGGCCATGATCTGGTGAAGCTCGAGGTGCTCGCCGATCCGCAGACCCTGTTTCCCAATGTGATCGAGACCATTTCTGCCGCCCAGACGCTGGTGCGCGATGGCTTCAAGGTCATGGTCTACACCAGCGACGATCCCCTCATCGCCAAACGCCTGGAGGAAGCCGGCTGCTGCGCCATCATGCCGCTCGCCTCGCTGATCGGCTCGGGCATGGGCATCCTCAATCCGTGGAACCTGCAGCTCATCATCGAATCGGCCAAGGTGCCGGTACTGGTCGATGCCGGCGTCGGGACCGCCTCGGATGCCGCTGTGGCGATGGAATTGGGGTGCGATGGGGTGCTGATGAACACGGCGATCGCCAAGGCGCAGAATCCGGTGCTGATGGCGCAGGCCATGCGCAAAGCGGTCCAGGCCGGCAGGGAAGCGTTCCTTGCCGGTCGCATGCCGAAGAAGCTCTATTCGGCCACGCCCAGCTCGCCCACCGCCGGTCTGATTTCCGCCAAGAGCGCCTGAACCGCATTCCTTTGGACGAGCATCACCGCTCGATACGCAGCTTCGTGCTGCGCCAGGGGCGTCTGTCCAACGCGCAGCGCAAAGCCGTCGAAGAACTGTTGCCGCTCTATGGCGTGCCGTTTGCCGCCGCGCCCCTGGATCTCGAACACCTATTCGGCCGCAGCGCGCCCAAAATCCTCGAGATCGGCTTCGGCATGGGCGAGACCACGGCCGAGATCGCCCGCTCGCATCCGGAGAACGACTACCTCGGCGTCGAGGTGCACACCCCGGGCGTGGGCGCGCTGCTCAAGCTGATTGCGGAGTTTTCGCTGCGCAACGTGCGCATCATCCGGCACGATGCGGTCGAGGTCCTCAAGCACATGCTCGCGCACGAGTCGCTCGACGGCGCGCACATCTTCTTTCCCGACCCCTGGCCGAAGAAGCGCCACCACAAACGGCGGTTGATCCAGCCGGAGCTGGTGTCGCTGCTCGCCTCGGTGCTCAAACCCGGTGCCTACCTGCATGTGGCAACCGATTGGGAAGATTACGCGCAGCAGATCCTCGAAGTACTGGCTGCCGAGCCGGCGCTCGCCAACACCGCAGCCGGGTTTGCGAAACGCCCCGAGGCGCGCCCGCGCACGAAGTTCGAGCATCGCGGCCTGAATCTCGGTCACCCGGTGTGGGATTTGGTGTTCGAAAAGCGGAAAGCGACGGACGGCTAGCCGGAAATTCAAAATGGGGTCAGAGTAACATTTCATTTGCGCGATGCCGGATCGGTTCGATGCGTTCGGGAAATGTTACTCTGACCCCATTTTACTTCTAAAGTCTTCGCCGGAAAGGAGGGTGGTGGGGCGCTAGAATGCGCACATGAAACAACTCGTCATCGCCTCTTCCAACCCCGGCAAGTTGCGCGAACTCCAAGCGCTGCTCGCACCGCTTGGCATCGAACTCATTGCCCAGGCGACGCTCGGCATCGGCGAGGCCGACGAGCCGCATGCTACCTTTGTCGAAAACGCGCTGGCCAAAGCGCGCCACGCCAGCCGCGCCTCGAAGCTGCCGGCGCTCGCCGACGACTCGGGGATTTGCGCCAGCGCGCTGGACGGGGAGCCCGGCGTTCACTCCGCGCGCTTTGCCGGCGAACCCAAGTCGGACGAGCGCAACAACCAGAAGCTGGTGGCATTGCTTGCCGGTGAGGAGGACCGGCGCGCGCACTACACCTGCGTCATGGTGCTGGTGCGCCACGCCGACGATCCGGAGCCCCTTATCGCCGAAGGACATTGGGCAGGAGAAATCATCGATTCGCCCCGCGGGACCAATGGCTTCGGCTACGATCCGTATTTCTACCTGCGCGAGCTCGGCATGACGGCGGCCGAGCTCGATCCCGAGCGCAAGAACGCGATCAGCCATCGCGGCAAGGCACTGCGGCGCCTGGTTGCGGAACTCAAAGGGCGTGGTTAAATAATTGGGGTCAGAGTAACTTTTCCTCAACCGCCGTTGCCCAACTTAAAGATACATAGTGAAAAGTTACTCTGACCCTAATTATTCTCAATAACATAAGGGAGCAGGCAGGCGTGGCGACGAAATCGAAATCGGTCAAATCGAAAGCGGATGGCGCAGCGGCGCCGCGCCGAACCTATCCGGACCTGCACGATCATCTAAAGGCTCTCGATAAGGCAGGGCTGCTCGTCACGGTGGATCGGCCGATCGACAAGGACACGGAGATGCATCCGCTGGTGCGCTGGCAATTTCGCGGCGGAATCGCCGAGCGTGACCGCAAAGCGTTCCTGTTTACCAATGTCATCGACGCCAAGGGGCGCAAGTACGACATCCCGGTGGTGGTCGGGGCACTCGCCGCGAGCCGCGAAATCTATCGGATCGGCATGGGCTGCGCGCTGGACCGGATCAACGAGACCTGGACGCGCGCAGCGGCCAAACCGATTGCGCCGCGGATCGTCGCCAAGGCTCCTTGCCAGGAGATCGTGATTCGGGGCCGCGAGCTGGACCGCCCCGGCAATGGCCTGGACGCGATTCCGGTGCCGATCTCGACCCCCGGCTGGGACAACGCGCCGTACACGACGCTCTCGCAGTACATCACGCGGGACCCCGACACCGGGATCCAGAACATGGGCAATTACCGCGGCCAGGTGAAATCGCCGCGGCGGCTGGGCATGAATCCTTCGCTCGAGCTGCGCCCCGGGATCTACATCCACTGGGAAAAAGCGAAGGCGCGGGGCAAGAAGCTGCCCGCGGTCGTGGTGCTGGGCGCCCCGCCTTGCGTCACCTTCACCTCGGTGCAAAAGCTGCCGGAGAACGTGGACGAGCTGCATGTCGCGGGCGGCCTGGTAGGAAGCCCGATCAACGTGGTGAAGGCCAAGAGCGTCGATCTGCTGGTGCCGGCCGAAGCCGAGATCGTGATCGAAGGCTACATCGACACCGAATGGCTCGAGCCCGAGGCACCCTTCGGCGAGTCGCACGGCCACGTGAACCTGCAGGAATACAACGGCTTCATGGACGTCACCTGCATCACGCGCCGGAAAAACGCCATCCTCACCTCCATCATCTCCCAGGTGACTCCGAGCGAGTCGAGCCTCATCAAGCGCATCGCCATGGAGCCGATGTTTCTCGATCACCTGAGAAAGAACCTCGGCATCCAGGGCGTGAAGCGCGTCTCCATGCACGAGCCGCTCACCAATCTGCGCAAGCTGTTGGTGCTCATCATGGAGCGCGGCGTGCCGGCCACAGAAACCTGGCGAGCGCTTTACGGCGCCGCGGCGCTGCACCGGGCCGCGGGCAAGTTCGTCATCGCCGTCAACGAGGACATCGATCCGGACAACGCCGATGCGCTGTTCTGGGCCATGTGCTACCGGGCCAACGCCGATCTGGACTTACAGGTGCTGCGCCACCGCGACCAGGGACACGGTCCGCGCAGCAAGCGCAACGGCGGGCAGGATGCATCGGTGCTGATCGATGCGACGCTGAAAGAGGATTTCCCCCCGATCTCGCTGCCCAAGCGCCCCTATATGGAACGCGCAAAAGCGATCTGGGAGGAGTTGGGCCTGCCCGAGCTGAAACCGGAGGCGCCCTGGTTCGGCTATTCGCTGGGCCATTGGCCGGAGGAATTCGAGCGCGCCGCCCAGCTCGCCGTCAAGGGTCGCTATTTCGAGACCGGCAAGGCGATCGCCAAGCGCCGGCGCAAGGACGTGCGAATGAACACCGAAATACGCAACGTCGAGCCGAAGAAATCCTGAAACGACCGGCGAGAGCTGCGCCACCGCACGCAGTGGGCGCGGAGCCGTTTCGCCGAGCCTAGTGTCCTGAGGCGGGACGATAATTCCTGAGCCGGACGGGCCGGAATCCAGGAGGCTGCTTTTGCCGTTCATAGATCTCCTGATTTTGTGCAGTTGCATGCAACTGCACAAAATCAGGAGACGGGGTTAGAAAACCAAACCCTCGCCGAATTTGTCGACAGTCAACTTGTAAGTGACTATGCGGAATGATCCGGAATCAGCCGATGCTGCTTTTGCCGTTCAACCCCGTCTCCTCATTTTGAACAGTTGCAAGCAACTGTTCAAAATGAGGAGATCCATGTTAGAAACCAAACCCTCGCCAAGTCCGTCAAACTTGCCTGATAAATAGCTCCAGACCATGGCGACCATAGCGATTTCCCCGCCCAGCGGCATACACCTCGCCGCGTTGCCCCCGCTTGCGCTCTACGTGCACATTCCGTGGTGCGTGCGCAAATGCCCGTATTGCGACTTCAATTCGCACGAGCTGCGCGGCGATCTGGAGGAGCGGGGCTATATCGAAGCATTGATTCGCGATCTCGAGCTCTCGCTGCCCTCGGTCTGGGGCCGGCGGGTGCACAGCATCTTCTTCGGCGGGGGCACGCCCAGCCTCCTGTCCGCGCCGGCGATCGAGGAGCTGCTCTCGGCGTTTCGCGCCCTGCTGCCGCTTGCCGCCGATTGCGAGATCACGCTCGAGGCGAACCCCGGCACTTTCGAAGCGGCGAAGTTTCGCGCCTACCGGGCAAGCGGCGTCAACCGCCTGTCGATCGGCGTGCAGAGTTTCGACGCGCGCCACCTGAAGGCGCTCGGGCGCATCCACGACGCCGACGAGGCGCGCCGCGCCATCGCGATCGCCCAGGAGCATTTCGACAACATCAACCTCGATCTCATGTACGCACTGCCCGGGCAGAACATCGACGAGGCGCTCGCCGACGCGAAGGCGGCGCTGTCCTTCGGCACCGCGCATTTGTCCTTCTACCATCTCACCATCGAGCCCAATACGCTTTTTCACCGCTACCCGCCGCAGGTTCCCGACGATGACGCTGCCGGCGCGATGCAGGAAGCGATCGAATCGCAGCTCGCGGCCGCCGGCTACATGCACTACGAGACGTCGGCTTGGGCCAAGAGCACCAGGCAATGCCGGCACAACCTCAACTACTGGCGCTTCGGCGACTATCTGGGCATCGGCGCAGGGGCGCATTCCAAACTGTCGTTTCTGAATCGGATCGTGCGTCAACTGCGCGCCAAACAGCCCAATGACTACATGCGGCGCGCAGCCGAGGCGGCCCCCATACTGGAGGAGCACGAGGTGTCACCCAAAGACCTCGTGTTCGAGTTCATGATGAACGCGCTGCGCCTGAGCGAAGGATTTCCGGTGCCGCTTTTCGCCGAGCGCACCGGGCTTGCCGTCACCGCGGCCGAAAAACCGCTCGCTCAAGCCGAGGCGCGCGGCCTCATCGTGCGCGACCACACGCAGGTGCGCCCCACCGAACTCGGGAGGCGCTTTCTCAACGATCTGCTGGAGCTGTTTCTTCCGGAGAGGGAATGAAACCTCTTACCCCCTCGCCCCGCCCTGCGGGGGAGAGGGAGAATTGCCGCATGCAAGTTTGCGGTTTAGGGAACCTCTGAAAAACGTCATTCCCGCGAAAGCGGAAATCCAGGAAGTGCTTGATTCGACTGGACCCCCGCCTTCGCGGGGGTGACGAAATCTCGGTCTTGCAGAGCTTCCCTAGGTAAGTTCCAGCGCTTCCTTCTGCTTCCCGATCAGCTCCCGGATTCCGCGCTGCGCCAATTGCACGAGCGCATCCATCTGCGCCTGGGAGAACGGCGCGCCCTCGGCGGTGCCTTGCACTTCGACGAATCCGCCCGCTCCGGTCATGACGACGTTCATGTCGGTGTCGCACGCCGAATCCTCGGGATAATCCAGGTCCAGGACCGGCACGCCGTCATAGATGCCCACCGACACCGCGGCGACGAAATCGCGGATGGGCGATTCCTTGATGAGCCCGCGCCCCATCAGCCCGGACACCGCATCGTGGAGCGCGACGAAGGCGCCGGTGACGGCTGCGGTGCGCGTGCCGCCGTCGGCCTGGATCACGTCGCAGTCGATTTGAATGGTGCGCTCGCCCAGGCGCTTCAGATCGACCACCGCGCGCAGCGAACGGCCGATCAATCGCTGGATCTCCTGCGTGCGGCCCGACTGCTTGCCCCGCGCAGCTTCGCGATCGGTGCGCGTATTGGTCGCACGCGGCAGCATCCCGTATTCGGCCGTGACCCAGCCCTGCCCTCGGTCGCGCAGGAACCCCGGCACCTTTTCCTCGACGCTTGCGGTGCAGATCACCCGCGTGTCGCCGAATCCGATCAGCACCGATCCTTCGGCATGGCGCGTAAAGCCCCGCTGGATGCGCACCTCGCGCAGTTGCTCTGGTTTCCTTCCGCTGGGTCGAGTCATTTGTCGGTCTGCTTTTCGATGGCGTTGCGGATCTCCGAGACGGCGCGCTCGATTTCCTCCTCGGACAGGTCGGAGTGTGCCGAGCCCGCCTCCGGCCTGCCGAATTCATCCATCACGGTGTTGAAGGCATTCAGCTCGAGAGTTTGCGTCGACACCTGATCGCCCGACTGAGCGTAGCTCTCGGCCCAGGTCATCGCGACCACGGAGAGATTATCGCACCCCAGGCCCGCTCGGACCTCGGCCATCTCCATCAGCCGGGGTACAGCGACCATGATGTCGCTCTTCAGCAGCTCGGTGCACAGGGCGCTCCCGGCGAGCGGACTCCAGAAACCGTCGGTGCACAGGACGAGCGTGTCGCCCGCCTGCAGCGCGACCTTGCGCGAGAGTTCGATCTGCGGCGCAGTCATGGCGCCCAAACAACTGAAAATCTTGTTGCGATCGGGATGCGCGCCGGCCGCCTCTTCGCGCACGCGCCCCTGGTCGATCAGCTTCTGCACGCGCGAGTGGTCCTTGGTCCGGCTGTGGATGCGCCCGTTGCGGATATGGTAGAGCCGCGAGTCGCCGGCATGCGCCCACCATGCGACCGAATTCTGCACTATCGCCACCACGCAGGTCGTGCGCGGGGTCTCCAGCAGACCGCGCACCTCGGCATAGTCGAGAATCGCGTGGTGCGCGCTGGTGATGTTCTTGAGCAGGAACAAAAACGGATCGGCGAGCTTCGGATCGGCTTCGCGCTGAAAAGCCTCGGTGAGAAACTGCACCGCGATCTGCGCCGCGACTTCCCCGTGCAGGTGCCCGCCCATGCCGTCGGCGACCACCATCATCAGCGCATCGCGGCTGTAGCAGTAGCCGATGCGGTCCTCGTTGGACTCGCGCCCGCCCTGGCGGCTTTCCTTGTAGATGCTGAATTTCATCGACGCGCCGTTATCTCTCCGCCCATCAGCGCCGCGCAAGCCTGTAATACAGCGCGCGCACATTGCCGAATAACGTGGTTCTGCGGTGCACGACGGGATTCTTCTGGCGCATCAGCACTTTCTGCAGCTCGAGCACGCTCTGCGGCCGCTTCAGGTGATCGAGCTCCAGACACCAGTCGATGGTCTCCAGAAGCTGGCGCGAGTATTTTCCTGCCCAGAGCCGGGTTGCCGAAACATAGCGGTCCTTCTCGGCGCGCTGGTCGGCTGCCTGCGGCGCGGTGCCGGCAAGGCAGGCGAACATGCTCGCGCCGGTCGAATAGATGTCGGTCCACGGTCCCATCATCTCGCGCCTGCGGTACTGCTCGGGCGGCGCAAAACCCGGCGTGTACATCGGATTGAGGCGAACCCCGTCCTCGCTCAGGGTCTGGCGCGCGCCGCCGAAGTCGATCAGCACCGGCGTACCGTCGTTGCGGATATAGATGTTGGCCGGCTTGATGTCCAGATGCAGCAGCTTGGTCGAGTGCACTTCGCGCAGGCCGTTCAGAAGCAGCGTGAACACGTGCCGGATGAAGTTCTCGCGGATCAAACCGCGGCGCGCGCGGATGTGCTCCTGCAGCGTGCGCCCGCGCTCGTAGCGCATGACCATGTAGACGGTTTCGTTGGCGCGAAAGAAATTCAGCACGCGCACCACGTTCGGATGCGACAGGCGCGCGAGCGAGCGCCCCTCCTCGAAAAAGCATTTCATCCCGTAGCGGAACTTCGCCACGTTTTCCTCGGAGATCGAGGGCAGCGCATCGCCCTGCTTTCTCAGCGCAAGCTGGCTGGGAAGATATTCCTTGATCGCCACCGGCTGATCGTGATCATCGTAGGCGAGATAGACGATGGAAAAACCGCCGCTGGAGAGCACACTGGCGATGCGGTAATTCTGCAGCTGGTAGCCCTCGGACAAGGGCTGATTGGACTGCGATGGCATTAAGCGCTTCTTGCCGTTATGATAGGGGCATTCTCCGACGCGCCCGCCTTCATTGTAAAGCCGCGTCTCCGTTAAATATTCACGGTAACTGCGCATGATCCACAGCATGACCGGCTACGCCGCACATTCGCGCGAGCTTCCAGGGTGTTCGGTTTCGATCGAATTGAAGAGCGTCAACGGCCGTTTCCTCGATCTGCAATTCCGGCTGGCCGAGGAACTGCGTCCGATCGAGCCGAGCCTGCGCGAGCTGCTGACCGCGCGCATCACGCGCGGCAAAGTCGAATGCCGCATGACCATCCAGCCGGCGGCCGCCGTGGAGCCGCAGCTGGCGATCAACGAGCCGCTGTTGGCGGCGCTCGCGGAAGCCTCGCAGCGCGTGCGCACGGCGATTCCCGACGCGCATCCCTTGCGCATCGGCGAAGTACTGCACTGGCCGGGGGTGCTCAACGACAATGCGCCGGCGACCGAGGCCCTGCGCGAGGCGGGCGTGGCGCTTCTGTCGGATGCGCTGGCGGAGTTCAGCGCCAGCCGCGCCCGCGAAGGCGAAAAATTGAAGGCCATGCTGCTCGAGCGCGTGGCCCGCATGCAGGCGCTGCTGGCCGAGACCCAGCCGCGCGTGCCCGCGGCGATTGCCGCTTACGAGGAAAAGCTCGCGGCCAAGCTGCGCGAAGTGCTCAGCACCGGAGACGAGGAACGCATCCGGCAGGAAATCGCGGTCTTCGGCATCAAGATAGACGTGGCCGAGGAACTGAACCGCCTCGGGGCCCACCTCGAGGAAGTGCGGCGCGTGCTCGCGGCCGGCGGCAGTTGCGGCAAACGGCTCGACTTTCTCATGCAGGAGCTCAACCGCGAAGCGAACACCCTGGGCTCGAAATCGGTATCGAGGGAGCTCTCCGAGGCGAGCCTGGAATTCAAGCTGCTGATAGAGCAGATGCGGGAGCAGATTCAGAACATCGAGTAGGATTGAGGATCTGGGATTTAGGATCGAGGGGCCGCGCTTCGCGCGGCTAACTCTGCCTAAATTCTAAGCCGGCCGAGCCGGAACCGAGGAAGCTGGTTTTGCCGTTTATCAATCTCCCCTTTTCGTGCTGCAATAGCACGAAAAGGGGAGACGAATTTAGAAACCAAATCTTCGCCAAATCTGTCAACAAGTAGACTTGCAGGTGATTAGATCCCAAATCCCAAAATGATCGGCAACCTCTTCGTCATATCCGCGCCCTCGGGTGCGGGGAAATCATCCCTGATCCGGGCCGTGCTGGCCGAGGATCGGAACCTCGCGCTGTCGATCTCGCACACGACCCGCTCACCGCGCCGCGGCGAGCGCAACGGCTTCGATTACCACTTCGTCGATCCGGCGGCATTCCAAGCCATGACCGAGCGCGGCGAGTTCCTGGAGACGGCCGAAGTGCACGGCAACCGCTACGGCACCTCGCAGAAATGGATCGAAGCGACGCTCCGGCAGGGACGCGACGTGCTGCTCGAGATCGACTGGCAGGGCGCGCAGCAGGTGCGCAAAGCCTATCCGGATGCCATCACCGCGTTCATCCTGCCGCCGTCGATCGCGGAACTGGAACGCCGGTTGCGCGCGCGCGCCCAGGACAGCGACGAGGTTATACGCCGGCGTGTGGCCAATGCGGTCGAGGAGCTCGGCCACGTATCGGAATTCGATTATGTTATTATCAATACGGATTTCGAAGAGGCGCGGCGCGATCTGGCCGCCCTGGTGCGCGCTGCAAGACTGACCCTCATCCGCCAGAGCGCGCGCCACCCGGAAATGCTCAACATCTCCACGAAGGTTTAATACGCATATGGCACGCATTACTGTAGAAGATTGCCTGAAAAGGATCCCGAACCGCTTCCAACTCACGCTGGTCGCGACCTACCGCGCGCGCCAGCTCGCCCAGGGCGGCTCGCCGATGATCGAGGAAAACCGCGACAAACCCACGGTCATCGCGCTGCGCGAATTGGCGCAGGGCAAGATCGGGCTCGAATACCTCAATCGCGTCAACACCGGTTGAATCCAAGTTTCGAAAATGGGGTCAGAGTAACTTTTCATCCATCGAAAATGGGGTCAGAGTAACTTTTCGTCGTCGAAAATGGGGTCAGAGTAACTTTTCATCAACAGCGCGCGCCACGTCAGCAATGCCTCGATGAAAAATTACTCTGACCCCATTTTCGACCCCATTTTCGAACCTTCGGCCTGATTGACCATGGCCACCGTCAGTATCAGCGAGTTGCTGCCCAACCTGGGCTACCTCAAGCCGGGGGACATCAGCTTCATCGAAGAGGCGTACCGCTTCAGCGAAGCCGCGCATCACGGTCAGGTGCGCATGAGCGGCGACCCCTACATCTCGCACCCGCTCGCGGTGGCCGAGATCGTCGCCGACTGGCAACTGGACGCTCAAGCCGTAGTCGCGGCGCTCCTGCATGACGTCACCGAGGACACCTCGGTCACCAAGGAAGACATCCACAAGCGTTTCGGCAAGCAGGTGGCCGAGCTGGTGGACGGCCTTTCCAAACTCGACCGGATCGAGTTCCAGTCGCAGCAGGACGCGCAGGCCGAGAACTTCCGCAAGATGCTGCTCGCCATGGCGCGCGACGCGCGCGTCATCCTGATCAAGCTCGCCGACCGGCTGCACAACATGCGCACGCTCGAGGCGGTGCATCCCGAGCAGCGCCGGCGCGTGGCGCGCGAAACCATCGAGATCTACGCGCCGATCGCCACGCGCCTGGGCCTGGACAACTTCTACCGCGAGATGCAGGAACTCGCCTTCAAGCACCTGTACCCGCTTCGTTACCGGGTGCTTGCCAAGGCGATCAAGGCCGCGCGCGGCAACCGGCGCGAAGTCGTCGACAAGATTCTCGTTGCCGTCCGCGAGCGCCTGCCGCAGGCGGGAATAGAGGCCACGGTAACCGGGCGCGAGAAGCATCTGTATTCGATCTACAAGAAGATGGTGGAAAAGCACCTCACCTTCTCGCAGGTGCTCGACATCTACGGCTTTCGCGTCATCGTCAAGGACGTTTCCTCCTGCTACCTGGCGCTGGGCATCCTGCACGGCCTGTACAAGCCGGTGCCGGGCAAGTTCAAGGATTACATCGCCATCCCCAAGGTCAACGGCTACCAGTCGCTGCACACCACGCTGATCGGCCCGTTCGGCACGCCGGTCGAGATCCAGATCCGCACCCAGGCGATGCATCGGATCGCCGAAACCGGCGTCGCCTCGCACTGGATGTACAAGAGCAGCGACGCGGAACTGAACGAGGCGCAGCGGCGCACGCACAAGTGGCTGCAGTCCTTGCTCGACATCCAGAGCACCACGGGCGACGCCGCGGAGTTCCTCGAGCACATCAAGGTCGACCTTTTCCCCGACGAGGTCTACGTCTTCACCCCCAAGGGCAAGATCATGGCCTTGCCGCGCGGCGCGACCACGGTGGATTTTGCCTATGCGGTGCACACCGACATCGGCAACCGCTGCATCGCCGCGAAAGTGAATTACGAGCTGGTGCCGCTGCGCACCGAGATCACCAACGGCGATCGGGTCGAGATCATCACCGCCCCGCACGCCAGTCCCAATCCCGCGTGGCTCGCCTACGTCAGAACCGCCCGGGCGCGGGCCGAAATCCGGCACTACCTGAGGACCATGCAGGCCGACGAGTCGCGCGCCTTGGGCGAGCGGCTGCTCAATCAGGCGATACGCTCGCTCGGGGCCAAAAGCGCGGAGATCGGGCCGGAACGCTGGGAAAAACTCGCGCGCGAATCCGGCGCCAAGTCGCGCCAGGAAATTCTGTCCGACATCGGCCTGGGCAAACGGCTGGCGGCGATCGTGGCGCGGAAACTCCTTGCCCTCTCCGACCTGCATCCGTCCGAGGGCCGCCCGGCCGGCTCCATCGTCATCCGCGGCTCCGAGGGCATGGCGGTGCAGTTCGCCAAATGCTGCAGCCCGATTCCGGGGGACCCCATCATCGGCTTCATCAGCAAGGGACAGGGGCTGATGGTGCACACCCACGATTGCCCGAGCGCGAGGAAGTCGCGCGCCGACCGCGACAAATGGATCGACGTCGAATGGGATCCGCAGACCGAGCGCATGTTCGACGTCTCGATCCGGCTCATCGTGCGCAACCAGCGCGGCGTGCTGGCCAAAGTCGCCTCGGCGATCGCCGAGGCCGGCGCCAACATCGACAACGTGGCGATGGACGAAGACCGCAGCGCCTACACCACCATGTTCTTCACCCTCCAAGTAGCCAACCGCCGCCACCTGGCCAGAGTCATGCGCGCATTGCGGAGAATCCAGGAAGTAGAGCGCATAGCGCGCGTGAAAGAATAATTGGGGTCAGAGTAACATTTCCTGCGGTCTCGGAAACAATTGGGGTCAGAGTAACTTTTCCCGGCGTCCTGCGTTGTATCCGCCATGGAGAACGTCGCAACACTTCGTCGATGGCGCGTCATTCACGGCTAGAGCTGCCAGGTGTCCCGCAGCACGTGATCCAGCGCGGCAATAACCGTGAGCCGTGCTTTTTCTCGGACAGCGACTACCGTTTGTACCTGGAATGCCTGCGGGAGGCCTCCGTCAGGCATGACTGCGCGGTACACGCGTATGTGCTGATGACAAACCATGTGCACCTGCTGGTCACGCCGCGCGAATCCGGTGCGGTGTCGCGCATGATGCAACACCTTGGCCGCCGATACGTGCGCACCGTCAATGACGGCTACCGGCGCAGCGGCACCCTGTGGGAGGGCCGCTTCAGGTCGAATCTCGTCGATAGTGAGCGTTATTTCCTAATCTGCCAGCAATACATCGAGCTGAACCCCGTGCGCTCGGCCATGGTCGGCCAGCCACGAGATTATCGTTGGTCGAGCCATCGGTACTACGCCGAAGGCCGCTTGGATCCACTGCTGGCTGAACATGAATGCTTTGGCCGCCTGGGCCAAACGCCCGAAGAACGCCGGGACGCTTACCTTGCGCTATTTCGCGATCGCATTGACCAGCGCGGATTGCAGGAAATCCGTGAAACTGCCCAACAGGGATGGCCGCTCGGATCGGAGCAGTTCAAGGATCAAATCGAGATGTCCTTGCGCCGCCCCGTACGGCCGGGAAGACGAGGCCGGCCGAGCGGGAAAATGGGGTCAGAGTAACATTTCCAAGACTCGTCGAGCCAACTCAGAAGCGCTTTACTGAAATGTTACTCTGACCCCATTTTTCGCTGCTCCGCGCGCGAAAATACCCAGACGGCTTCGCGTTCCAGGTCGCGGACAAAACGCCGCCCTTCGTACTGCATGCCGCCCCACTCGCCTTCAGTGTAGACGAGCAACTCGACCGGTACCGGCAGTCCGGAAATATCGAATGCCCCCGCGCGCTCGGTGAAAGGGGTGTCGGATTCCCGGACAATTGCGATGATGTCGAGGTCGCTCCCCATGCACCAGTTGCCACGGGCGTAGGAGCCGAAATACCCGAGCTTTAACAGTTCCGGGTGGGCCGCGGCAAGTCGGCCCGCTATCGCGCGCAATGCGGTGTCAACGGCCGTTCGGTCCGGCCATTTGAGCACGGACGAACTCAAGGATCTCACTGGCATAGGTTATGGCCGAGCCGCTCTGCAGCGTGCCGTAATGCTCGAAAGGCGCTCCGGCTGGGTGTCCGTTGGCATAGCGGTGGCGACATAGAAGTTGTCCAGCACCTTCGCTTTGTCGAGAAGTGCGTCCGGCATGTCGTCGTGCAGTTCCCGGAGCAGTTGGGCGACCATGTGAGAGGAAACCTGAAGCGGACCGGGCAATGCGTTAATGAAAAGTTACTCTGACCCCATTTTGCGGTTGGTTCGACGAGAACTGGAAATGTTACTCTGACCCCATTTTTCACCAGTTACCTCTTCACCCCCGGATAAACGCACGCGGCGGACTTCACGCCTTTCTGCACCATGTCGCTGGCCAACTGCTCGCATGCGGGCTTGGTCAATGACGCGGGGCCGGCGATGATCATGCGAATCCCGATGGCGCTGACCGAATAGTCGTTCAGGGGGTCGCCTCCTGCCAGCGCTTTTTCATCGCCGGTCAGACTGCCCGCGCAGCGCTCGATCTCGAACTTGCACGCGGTGCAGGACTTCTTCAGCGGATCGCTGAAACGCCGATTGGCCGCAGCGCAAAGCTCGCGCGTGGCCACCGGCGTTTGCACCGCGGTAATGGTGAAGCCTTCCGGCGCTGCGAGTCGCACCACCGGATAATAGGTCGTCGTGCGCAGATAAAAGTACGCTCCCGCCACGCCCGCAGCGATCAACACCACCGCAATCAGCAATTGTTTCATCCTCGCCTCGTTTGTTATTTGCTCAATAGATTCCTGGAATCACCCGCGCCGTCCGCTGCCGGTAATCCTCGTACTCGGGGAAGGCCGCGACCAATACCTTCTCCTCCTCGACCATGCGCCAAAACTGAAACGCCAGATTCGCGAGCAGCACCAGTGCCGCCTCGATCGAGCGGAATTGCAGAAAAATGCCAAGCGAAACAATCTGCTCGACCAGATAGAGCGGATGGCGGATGTGGCGATAAAAGCCGTGCGTCACCAAGCGGCGCGCCTCCGGCATGATGGACAGCGATCGGCCGAGCTGCATCACCACGACCACGCACAGGAAGCCGCCGATGCCGATAATGGTTGCCGAAGCCGTCTGGTACCCGACATCGGGCGCCGCGCGCGGCAGCAGCAGGAGCAGGTAACCGAGGGTCAGACCGGCGAGGGCGGCAAATCGCGGGAGCAGTCCTTGGGATTTTCTCACCGGCCGGAGCCGCGCCATATGGAAGCACAGCAGCAACAGCAGGAACACCGAGACGGCGACATGCGCCGCGATGGAGGCCCAGGCCGGCGCGTCTAGCCCCGCCCCGACACGCGAATTGAGAAACCCCCGCAGGATTCCGGTCTCGCGCCAGAGGAAATAGGCCGTCAGCGCCACAATCGGCAGGCGCATCAGTGCATCGTAGAGAACCGAGGCAGTCAGCCGCTGCATCTTGCCCTTGACCGGAGAAAAGTGGGGTCGGGAAAAATGGGGTCAGAGTAACTTTTCCATCAAGATGTTGCCGCTCTGATGCGGGGACGTCGTGGAAAAGTTACTCTGACCCCATTTCTCTTCGCCTAGATGCGGGAAACTCGGGGAAAAGTTACTCTGACCCCATTTTTCCGGCGATTCTAGCATTTCGAGCAAAATGGGGGCGGATCAGCGCTTTGCCGACACTGCGTTGCCCCGACGGAAGGATTCCTTAAAACCTTGCTCCGGATCAAACCCGCAGCGCTTGCGCTTGACAATTAACCATTGCGGAATTAGGGTTGAAGCGTACCGGGTGATTTAGGGCTGTCAATCTGACCCAGAATCAGGAACAGCACGAACGGTTCTGCAACAAGTCGTTCGCACGCCGGCAGTCGCTCAGTCGATCCAACCAGTTGCATAAGTGCCGTTTGGGCAGGGCGAAGCGTCCGCACGATTCGACCAGTACTTATTCGATATAACAAAGTTAAAACTAAGCAATTATTAGGGGGTTCGCCATGTCTCGTTCAATTCGCACCTTGATGTTCTTGTGCTGGATGCTGTTCTCGCTCTCGGCATTTTCCGCGGCCCTGGTCGAGTCCGTAACCGGCAATGTGAGGGCCGGCGCCACGGCGAGCACGGCGACCGCCGTGAGCAAAGCCCAGCGCGTCAACCCGGGCTCGGTCGTCGTCACCGGGCCCAAGAGCATGGCCACACTTCGATTCGACGACGGCCAGGTAATCTTGCTGAACGAAAACTCCGAATTCAAGATATCGGCGTATTCGTTCGTCAGAAACGATCCCAAGCGAGATAGTTTCGTCGTCGACCTGCTAAAGGGTGCGATGCGATCGGTATCGGGCCTGCTCGGACAGCGGAGCGCTCGAGCGTACGCCGTGCGCGTCCCGCAAGCGACGATCGGCATTCGAGGCACGGACTTCATGGTAGCCCTGGTCAATCCCGCATATTTTAGCGTTCTCAGCGGCTCGATCGGGATGACCAACACGGCCGGCGCCGTCGCCTTCGCCGCCGGCACAACGGGGACCGTAGTCAGCGCAACCGCGCTTGCAACCACCATCGCGGCCTCGGCCCTTCCGGCTTCCGTGGCCGCGTCGTTCAGCCAAATGAGCTCGATCGTCATTAGCGCGGCGGGTGCCGGTGCAGGCGGGACCGCGGGAGCCGGCGCTGGTGCGGCAACAGGTGCGGCCGCAGGCGGTGTAACGTTGGGCACAGTCGGAATCGCCGCTGCCGTCGTCGGTATAGCTGCCGTCGTGTCATCGCAGGACGACGACGCACCGTCGACCACCGGGACCACCGGAACCACAGGCACAACCTCGCAATAACGGAGTGCCTGAGGAACATCTAGTCCTCAGGCGAGAAACACCCCCCTCTCCCGCCCGGGCGGGAGAGCGCCAGGGTGAGCAAAATGGGGTCAGAGTAACATTTCCCAAACGCATCGAACCGATCCGGCATCGCCCTAATGAAATGTTACTCTGACCCCATTTTGAGAAGGTGACCCGTACCTCACAAACACGGCACCCAATCCACCGCCCGCGACCACATGGTCGCGCCTTTCGCTAGCTGCACGTTGTCGATCACATTCGGATGTTTGCCTGGATCGTCGATGCGCACGGCGATCCGCGCCGCTTCCACCGCGGTCACTTCGCCGCGGATCCAATCCCGCACGGCAATGCCGACGGTAATCTCGCGGCAGACTTTGACGCCGGGCTTGCCCACCGCAACGAGCGCCGCGCGCTCGGCCCGCTCGCGCGCGATCATCATCGGTGTCGGCATGCCGGTGATCGCATCGTTCGCCCACGGACCCGCGTAGCGATCCCCCGAGGGCCACTCGTACACGCCATGGCCGTGGCGCCGGTCGTTCAGCCAAGCGCCGCTGTATTTCTCGCCCGCCGACGGACCGCGCGAACTCCAGGTGTAGGTGCCAGCGCCTTCCTTGCGGTCCTCCACGAAATCGCCTTCATAGCGGTCGCCCGACGGCCAGACCTTGACGCCCTTGCCGTGCTTGCGCCCGGCACGGAAATCGCCGCGATACTCCGCCGTCCCCTTCGCTTCTCCATGGCCTTCGGCCAGACCATCCTTGCACCCGCCTCGATACGTACCGGCAAGCTCGGGATCGAGCACGCGGCACGGCGTCTGTGCGCTCGCGGCGCCCGTTGCGAGCACTACGCAAGCGAACGTCACGGCGCGTGCCCACCGCCAGCGAATATCGGGAAAACATCGAGTAAACATCTATTCGTCCGACACCAGTCGTTCCCGCGAAAGTGGGAACCCGAGGCGCGCCTGTTGGGTTACGCGGAGTCTATATATACGATATGCAGTGACGACGCCGGCGACGGCCAAGAAACAGTCACCAATGCCGTTTCCAGCACGGCCGCCACACAAAGCCAGTCATCGGCGCGGTCCCCATAATCCTTGGCAATCCAGATCCGCGCCTCGTCCTTGTACCGCACCTCGCCTGTCTCGATTATGTCGCGCAGCAGCGCTTCGCTGATGGCACGCGGGCCATGCGCCGGCGCGCATGGTCCGTTATCACTATCGACTTCCCAAAACGCTCGCTGAACATCACCAGTACATCCTATCACGCACCCCGCGATATTACATATTACATGCCTTGGCTGAGGATTACATTCTGGTTACCAATAACATGCGCGAGTTCAAGCGCATCAAAGATCTGAAGCTAGAAAACTGGGCAGCCTGAGGTCCGTCGGGGGGCGCATTTGGCGTGGGAGGGCTGAAGTCCTGGCGAAAAATCGCGCTGCTGCACCGCATTCCGGACTTGATATCGATTCGAGCGCCGTCGATCTGTTGCAGCATTACTGCATTGCTGCTAAGCTGCATTCATGAAAACCACCCTTATCATGACCAGCCGCGGTGTAGTGACGCTGCCTGTCAAGCTGCGCCGGGCGCTCGGCCTCAAGGCCGACGACCACCTCATCGCCGAGACCACGCCGGAGGGGTTGCTGCTGCGTCCCGCGGTGACCCTGCCCGTGGAGATCTATAGCGAGAAGCGGGTTCGCGAGTTTGACGCAGCAGAAGCGGAGCTGGAGCAGTTCCTGCGCCGAAAGAAGAAACCGGCCCGCTGATCGCCCACGGATGCGGATCTTCCTCGATGCGAACATCCTCTTCTCAGCCGCGAAGGCGCACGGTGCCGTCAGGCGATTAGTTGAAATGCTGATCAAAGCGCGCCATGAATGCTGCGCCGACGGCTTCGTGTTGGAAGAGGCGCGGCGGAATCTGGCTGCGAAGGCGCCTGAGGGCCTTGTCGTGCTGGATTCGCTGGTCGCGCGCATCGAAGTGGCGCGCGCGCAATCCTTCGACGCCGCCCTCGACGCGGCGCTGCCGCTGCCGCTGCCGGACCAGGACCGTCCGGTTCTCGCCGCCGCGATTCGCCTCGGCTGCGCGGCGCTGGTCACCGGCGACCGCACCCACTTCGGACCGCTCTACGGCAAGAGCTTCCGCGGCGTGGCCATCCATTCCCCGCGCTCGCTCGCGCAGGCGCTCCTGCGCTAACGCCCGGCTACTCCCGGCTTTCCCCTCTCCCCGCAAGCGGTACCTCGTCCGCGATGGCGCGCACGAGTGCGCTCAGCCGCCGATCCTTCGACCCCGAGGCACGCGAGCGTGAATTGCGGGCGCTGGCCGATGCTGCGAAGAGCCGCTCGAAGCTGCCTGCGACGCTGCTCGTCCTGACGCAGGAACAGGCAATCGCTATACAGCGAATCCACGTAGGCTAATGGGCCACCTTGCCTAATGCCCGCTGTACACGTAAAATACGTGCTACACTCAATTCACGTGGCGCTATGAAACAGAATATCACTCTCTCGGTGGACAAGCCCCTGCTGCAGCGGGCACGGGTCGCCGCTGCCCGGCGCGGGCTGAGCGTGAGCGCACTGCTATCGGAGGAGCTGCGTGGGTTGATCGAGCGGGAGGAGGCCTACCAACAGGCAATGGCAAAAGCGCTTGCCGACCTGACGAACCCACCTGCTCTCGGCGACGCCAGGATTCGCAAACGCGAGGCGCTGCATGACCGTAAAGGCCTTCGTCGATAGCAACATCCTGATCTACGCGCACAATGCGGATGCGGGGGAAAAGCACCGCGTGGCCTCGACGCTGCTGCGCGAGTTGTGGGAAACCCGCGACGGCTGCCTGTCGACCCAGGTTCTGCAGGAGTTCTACGTCAACGTTACGCGCAAAATCAGGCGCCCCCTCCACCGCGCCAGGGCGCGCGAGGTCGTTCGGACCTACGCGCTATGGGTGGAGGAGCCGATTACACCGGCCACCGTGGTCCGCGCCTCGGAGTTGGAAGAGCTGGCTCAACTCTCATTCTGGGATGGTTTGATTGTCGCCGCCGCGGAGGCGCACCGCGCGAAGGAACTTCTTTCGGAGGACTTGCAGCACGGGCAGGTCATCGCCGGGGTGCGCGTACGCAATCCGTTCATGTAACAGATTCTGCAATTTTTCTGAGTGTCTGGGTGGGGCCTAGCCCAACTTCCACAGTTCCCCTCGCACCGCCTGCGGCAACCGTACGAACCTTGCCGGGAAGCTTGCTCAGGATAAAAGCCCGTCGTCATCGCGAAGGGCTTGAAGTCGCAGTTACCTCCGAGCGCTTCAGGTGTTATTCGCGCACCTTCCAGATCGTCGGATCGCGCCGCGCATGGAACACTGCTAGCACGACAATTCGCTCTGCCTCGGGCCGGAAGAACACGGAATAGGGAAAGCGACGCGCGTGAACACAGCGAATATCGCCATGCTTGACGGGAAATCTCTCGGGATGATTTGACGCAAGTTCGACGGCATGATCAATCTCGGCCACGAACTGCGCTCCAAGTCCGGGCTGTCGGCCCTCATACCACAGCGCGGCGGCATCAAACTCTTCCCGCGCTGCGTGCCGAAAGACGACCCTCAGGGTCATCTCGTCAAGCGAGCACTAATGGAGGACTTGATTTCTTCCCAGGTCACAACGTCATCCGGTCGAGCCTCGTGGTCGGCGAGACGACGATCCAGCTCGGCGCGTTGAGCCTCTGTCAGCGGTGTGGCGGCGGAAATGCTGTCCCACAACTCTTCAACAAGCTCCAGGCGTTCCTCGACGCTAAGTCGTTCAATACCCAGTGATTTAAGTGACACGCTCATGGCAAACCCCATCAAATAACTATTGATCATTACCAAACTGCATGACACCGCTGACTATTCGCGCCGTCATTCCCGCGAAAGCGGGAATCCAGAGTAGCTCAGCGAAAGTCACTGGGTCCCCGCCCCCCGATAAAGGCATTCGGGGGCAAGCTTCGCGGGGACGACGAAACGTGTCATCCGGTTAGGTAATTCTCAATAAATGTTACCAAAGTCACGGCGCGACCGACAGTCACATGCGGAGCTCAGTTTGCGCAATTCGGTTCAGACGATGTCTGGGTACAGATCTCGCCATTGCGGATTGACCTTTTCGATCAAAGCAAGTTTCCAGGCGCGATTCCATTTCTTAATCTGCTTTTCTCGTTCAATTGCGACCTGCATGTCGTCGTGCAACTCGAAATAGACAAGCACATGTACCCCGTGCTCCTTCGTGAATCCATCGACAAAATCGTTCTTGTGCTCGTAGATTCGTTTGACAAGATCGCTAGTGACTCCAACGTAGAGCGTTCCATTTCGCTTGCTGGCCAGAATGTAGACGCAGGGTCGCTTATTCACATTTCTGGATTCCCGCTTTCGCGGGAATGACCAAAACAATTATTGCATCCCGCCTCAATTCACTATTGAATCCCGCCTCAATTCACCTCCCACGCCAAATGCACCCCCGACGGATGCACCAACACCCGCGGCTCGCCTTTCCTTGCCGTACGCGACGACTCCCAGAAAATTCGTCCAATCCCGTAGCCGATCAGGCTTCCGGCTACGGTGTCGGAAAACCAGTGTTCGCGGCTCCCCACACGCGCGATATTGCTCAGCGCCGCGACCCCATAGAGCCAGGGGGCGTTGTATTCCAGCGCGAAAGGCGTTGCGACCGCCCACATAACCGCCGTGTGCCGCGAAGGGAATGCATCGAAGCCGGAGTCAGTCGAAAAGGGCTTGAAGTCGCGAACGCTGGCGTTATCCCCCGGCCGCGCACGGCCGACCGCGTACTTGAGGCCGGTCGCCACCAGAAACGCAGTGGCTCCGGCTTCGGTCGCGGCGAAGCCCGTGCGCGAGCGCACCGGATCGCTGCTGTCTAGAGCCGCCACCGCGGAACCGGCAAGCGCCAGCCACGGCAGCGCGTTGCCGGCGCGCGTCACGCCCTTCACCCAGCGATTCGATTCGTGATCCGCGGCGAACCGGTCGATGCGCCGATCGAGCGCAACGCTCCCAACCACCAGCCCGGCGCCATACGCCCCCGCCTCGAGCCAGTTCGCGCCCGCCGCAGTGCGCCCCGCCGCGGCGAAGTCGCCCCTCACCCGGGCAAACGATCGCGTGCTGGGCAACAGGTCCACCAACCGCGTTGCTTCCACATCGGTTTCCAGATCGTCCAGGCGCTCGAGCGGATCTTTCTGGCGCGCCGACGGATCGAAGTAGGCAACCGCGACATAGTCTGCCAAGTCGGCCCGCCCGATCGCGCCGTTGAAGTAGCGCTCTAGCCGCTGCAGATCGAAAAAGTCGTAGGTCACCAGCGGGTCGACGCGCCCGGCCAGCGTGATGCGGATCTCGCGCGTCTCCAGCGGCGCCAGGCGCAGCGCCGTGCGCGCAGCGCGCCCGGCCGCGCGGCTCAAGGGACGAATGCGATCGTTCGAGGCCGTAACGCTCAGCCGGTTGGAGCCGTCGTACGCAACGCGGATATTGCGGAACTCCTGCCGATAGAGCGCTTCGGTCAGGCGATGCTCATAAGTCTCCTCGCGCGTCCATTTTTCAGCCGCGGGCTTGGGCGAGACGCGAAGGTAGGGTTCGGGCCCCTCAGGCGGCGGGCTCCAGGCGTCGCGCCGATCCGCGGGAATGGTCGCGTGATTGGGCGGCGGGGCACTCTCGAAGCGCAAGGTGCGATCGCTGCGAGGCCCGGTGAGCTCGTACAGCTCGGCGCTGCGCCCGAGCTTGGCGCCGCCATCGCGCGTAAGCGGTTTCCACACAAAATTCGCAATGGTGTTGCTCGACCGGGTGAGGAACGCATCGAAAGGAATGGAGACGAACACGCCCTTGTCGAAACTGCCCTCGCCGAACTGCTCAGAGGATACGTTGGTCCTGGAGAAAAACGCGCCGAGCGTGACCCCGTTCTTGAACACGCGCGAGAGCTGTACCGTGACCCCGGCGTCTTTGGCGAGGTAGCGTCCGGCGCTCAAAGTCGCCTGCACGTCGTTCCAGCCGGTGTCCCAGTAGAGGGTCGCGTGACCCGTGGCCACGCGATAGTCGCGCAGGCTGAAGTCTTGACGAAAATCGCGCTGCCGCACCGCATTCACGTCCACGCCAAATGCCATGCGGCTGCCAAAGGGCCGGTACAGCCATTCGGCACCCACCCCGGCGAACATCTCCTCGAGGTAGCCTCCGTACACGCTGTAGTGCTGATTCTCGGAGAGCCTGCCCACATGGGTGAGCTGCAGATTCGGCATGGTGAGACGCGAGGTGGTCAGATACTCGCGCAAGAACGTGCGCACCCGCGGCAGTTCGCTCGGCGCCGTGAACTCAAACTTGTCGTAGTTGTTGATCAGGCCCAGGCGCAGCGCGCCATCGATCCAAGTGTCCTCGCGAATGCGCAGCTTGGCCCGCTCCACTGCGGAGACCTGGTATAGGACGAAAGAATCCGGACCGCCCAGCGTCTGCTGGAAGTTAAAGCCAAGACCCGACTCGAATATCGGCTGCTTCTGGTCGTAGAGCACTGGATCGGGCGTGGGCGTTCTTGGTGCAGTCTTTTCGGCCGCGCGCGCGATCACCGCCTCACGCTGCTCAGCAGGCGGCAAGGGCCGAAGCTTCTCCGCGACCCAGGTTTCGCGATCGATGGCGTGCTCGGCCACATCCAGTCCGCGCTGGCGATAGGTGAGGGAAAATCGGTCCACACTCGCGGGGGCGTCGCGGTGAAGCACCGCGGCAGCGCGATCCAGGCGCTCGCGCCAATACACGGCCTGCGCGTCTTCGATGATCACGCGCAACTCGCGGCCGCGCTGCTCGATGCTGCGCACATGCCAGCCGGTCTGATTCTTGATTTCGCGCGCGGTCTCGGACCACTCGGGCGGCCTCTGTGGTCGCGCCGCAGCCACCGCAACACGAGGCGGGTCGTTTAGCTTCGGCGTGGAGAGCCCGTCCAGTTGAGTGTGCAGGGTGAAGCCTGCCATTAGCGTGTTGCCGCGCTCGACCCCGATGGTGAAATCCACTGCGCGCCCGTATCGATAGACGAGCCCGAAATTCCAGGGCGAGCTTTGCCGCTGATTGTTGTCTCGCGGCTCGCGCTGATAGTTGTTGCCGTCGTACTCCAGTTTCAGAATCAGCCGTTCCCAGGGCGTTTGGTACTGCACGCCACCGAACAAAGCGGTAGGGCCCCTAAAATAGCTGCTGAGCGCAAAACTGCCACCCTGGCCAACGTCAGTTTTGCGCGTATCGAACGCGGGGATTAGTCGCCCAAGCGGATTGCGCAGGTCGCCCCGGCCGCCTACGTAACCCCAGCCTAGTCCAAGGCTCCAATCGAGCGCGCCCGTACGTTTGTTGGCGACGAAATATTCACCGGAGAAAAGACCCGTGCCCGCGATATCTCGAAGGCCAACCACGACGTCGGGGACGTAAGTCGATTCTTTGAGGAGCCGAAATTTGACGTCTACGCTCTTGTCCTTGTAGCTTTGGCTTCCACTCAATTCGGGGGGACCGGAAAGCCGGTTGCTCACATCGGTGTAGCGAAATCCTGCCTCCAGCCAATCAAAAGGCTGCAACATGACGTTGCCCTGCGAATAGGGGCTCTCGCGGCTGAAGTTGAAGGAGAAGTGGCCGGCCCTATGCATCCGTGCAGTTGGCGTCTGCAACAGGCCGACCCCTCCCCAGTCGCTCGCCGTAACCTCGAGACTTCGGGATCGCGCGGAAATCGATTGCTGTGGCGGAGCAACGACAACTGCGCCGCGTCTGTCGGATTCCAACGGAGAATCTTCTGCAATTCCACTGCGACCGCTTTGGGTTCGCTGGTCTTCCAATTTGTTCGCGAAAAATGGCGAACGCGAAAACGCCCAAGATTCCGACGTACCCCCCCGAGGCGTTTCGCCGACGATCGATTCGGTTTTGCCTGCCGCGATCGCTGAACCCCGCGCTGGGTCTGGCGCCGGCCCCTGAGTAGCGAGGAATTCAATGAGCCGCTGCGAGACCTTCTCTGGCCATCCCCCATCCCGAGGCGGCGCCCAGATCCAGGCCCCAGGCGCGGGCTCGTCCTGTGTCTCCTGATTCCAAGCCGCAATGCCGAAGCGCTGCACGCGCCCATCAGGCTGCGCCACCCAAGCCCAATCCACCCTCCACGAGCTAGACGGGCTGCAGGCCTTGACATAGGCGACAGCCTCGAGTCCGGCGGAATGAGTCACCGCACAGCGCCCACCGCGCGCCGTAACCACCGTGACGGTGCGCGGTCGCTTAGGCAGTACAACACTGTCCCCAGCCTGGAGAATCGGGTCGCGCGCTGGATTCGCCTGCAGCCAGCGCGCATCAGGTACCGACACCCGAGCCCTTCCCGTCACAGGAAGTGCGCCAACCCAGTCCCGTAGCCGGCGCAAGACCTCCGGGTCAGCCTTCACTTCAGGATCAAGTCCCGAAAGGCTTTTCAGAAGCCCGAGCCGACGCTCCGCCTGCGAAACCCTCTCCCCCGGAACCCGCCAGCTAAGGCCAAGCGGATAATCGTCCGGTGCAAGCGTCCGCTCCAGCAGCCAATCACTAAGCCGCTTAGGCCCATCCTGCGCATACACCAATGGCGCAGTAAGCACTAACCACACCAAGATCGCCCGAGTGAACAGTCGACGCCTTTCCGCTCCACCCCCATCCAACCAGAAAACTTCCCCCCTCCCCATCACTTACCCTTCGAATCCGCAGACTCCGTCGGCCACCTCTGCCAAGCAAAACACAAATCCACCGCCAGACACTGCTCGCCATAAACAACGGTTTCCTTGCCATCCCGCAAATCCACGGCATACCGAGCAGGAGGAAGCACCATGTCATCAGCGAGAAAACCGCCAAGCCCGCCCAATCCCCCCGCCCGCCGTTCAGGCTCAACCCTCTCCTCGAACCAAGTCAGACTCTGTGGATCCATCCCCTGTAGTTCGCTCTTTCTCGGGGGGGGCACCACCCGCACCACAAGCGCATCTCTTACGCCGAACCTGTACCCAGGCATAACATCCCGAACACGAGTCCATGGAACGGGCTCCCCGCTCCGAGCAATCACCGACCACGACTGCAGTTCAGTCAGCGAAACCTCGCGCCATTCGGTGGTAAGGCCCACAGCCCCGACCGTGCGCCCGTTCTGAAAGCGCAATACCTCCTTCTGAGCGCTGAACCAAACCTGGATCGGTCCCTGAGCGTGGCTGTCTTCGTTGCCGAGCACCAGCAGCGCGACTCGGCCACCAACCGTGACCCGCAGATAGCGAAAATTTGGATTCAGGCGAGCGCCTGAAATGCCGCTGTCTCGCCCCACAGCGGTTTGCAGGGTCCGCACCATGGCATCAGTGCCAGCGGAACACGCGGCAAGCGCAGCGACGAGAAAAACGACTGCGGCTAGGACTCGAATCTTCAAGAATGCGTATGGGAATATTTGGAACTGATCAGGGGGCACCTCGCGTTCCCTGCCCCACATTGAATCACGTAATCCCGAAATCTGCAGGTCGATACGAAAGAATGCGGGGAGGCGAAACAACTTTTCATCTCGCCTTCGACGTCCCTAATTGCGACTGCCAAGCTCAAACCGGCATCGGCGGTCGCCGACGCTATAAACAAAAAAGCCTTGGCATCTCACCAAGGCTTTTTGCAGACCCGCCGATGTATTACGGAGTTGTGGTCCCGGTGGTCCCAGTAGTCGTTGTAGTATTATCGTCATCAGATGAAGCGACAGCAGCAGCAACTGCAACCACAGCCGCGGCTATCGCAACAGTACCGATCGTAACGCCCCCAACTGCAGCGCCCGTTGCTGCACCAGCACCCGCCCCACCCGCACCACCAGCTTGCGCAAAAGCATTACCCGAAAGGAACGCCGCAGCGATCAAAACCACAAGCAATTTCTTCATTCCAAATCCCCCCAACACAGATTTACGCTTAGACAGGAGCGTACTATATCACTTTCCACCCTCCCCACATGATAATTATTCCCTCATGCAGAAGGTATCCCTTTGAGGACGTATTTATACTTCTATTCGAGAAAGAAATCAACGCACGTTCAAGGCCCCAGCAGATTAGGACTGCCGCACCGCCGGGCTCCTACACAATTTTTGGTAGAGCCGTCGGACATTTTTCGTATTATATCAATACCATCCAGCCAGCGGCATATGTGCCCGCTGGCCATACGTGCCCGCAATCGCGTATAGTCCGTTGCCGTTCCTGCACTATCGTGTCCTAATCCGTTCCTCGATGCGATCTTCAAAGCCAACCCTCTCGCTGGTGCTTCTCGGCGCTCTCATATCAGTCATGATCGGCGCCATTTTCGTCCCGCGAAGCATTATTTTCCATCCCTACCTCGTCATCGAGACCCCTGGCGGCGTTCGCCTCACTTTCTTGCAGACCGGCCGATCCAGGCAGTCCGATTGCGAAATAGCCACCGCAACGATTGCCGACGCGATCCAGGCGAGCTGCCGCGAGTGCCGGGTAGTGACGCAACAATGTCTCACTACCCTCGATTCTGCCCAGAAACTGATGCTTTCCGCAGACGCCTTGGAAGTTCCGTCGGCTCGACTGCCCGTTGGTGTAGTGACCTATGCTGCGGCAGACCCTGAAATCGCTCTTGCTGCCTGCCGTGAAAGCGAGCGGCAAGCTGTCACTGGCAGATCGCCCGCCAAGGTTGCCTGTTACCCACCGGGTACGGCCCGGGCGCTGTCCATTCCGCGCAACCAACTAGTCGACTCGACGCAAATAGGCATAAGCCTGCTAGTCCTGATAATCGCTGCACTCTCATCCGGCATCGCCTGTTACCTGATTGTCCGTTATGACAATTTACACGCTCACCTGAGCCATGACCACATGGGCACGGGACCGCAGAAGTTTCACGCTGTACCTACGCCGCGCGTCGGCGGATTGAGCTTGCTGATCGGAATGTTGGTAACAGCGGCCGTGCTTCCCACCACACAGCCCAGATTTGCGGTGGAAGAATTCAGCTACCTCCTACTTGCCAGCCTACCAGCATTTGCGGGAGGCATAGCCGAAGATCTCACGAAAAAAGTGGGTGTGATGCCAAGATTGTTGCTTACCATGTTGGCGGCGGCAATCGCTGCGTGGTTGCTCGGAGCGGCGCTGGAAAGACTTGATGTTTCAGGAATTGATGCGCTTCTGCGCTGGTCACCGGTTGGAATCGTCTTTACCGTGTTCGCCGTTAGCGGGGTAGCCAACGCCATCAATATCATCGATGGATACAACGGACTGGCAGGCGGTTATGCGGTAATAGCGCTTACTGCCATCGCCTGGGTAGCAGCGCAGGTAGGTGACATTTTCTTAGTGACATCGGCGCTCACTATGATCGGAGCGTTGCTCGGTTTTCTATTTTGGAATTATCCGAAGGGGAGGATATTTCTTGGTGACGGCGGCGCCTACCTAATTGGCTTCTGGCTGGCTGAACTCTCGGTACTACTTGTGGTTAGACACCCGGAAGTTTCGCCTTGGTTTCCACTCCTATTAATGGTCTATCCCATTTTCGAGACACTCTTTTCGATTTACCGCAGAACATTCCGCGGCGGTCGTTTGCCAGGGCAACCAGACGCCCACCATCTCCACCAGTTAATCTACAAGAGGGTCTTACGAGCGTTCGTGGGGACCAGAAATCCGGCGTTAATGACCCGCCGTAACAGCATGGTAGCGGTGCAAATATGGGGGTTGTCAATATTCTGCGCGGTTCCGGCAATCGTCTTCTGGCGCCAGACATCTTGGCTAATGATCTTTACGCTGGCCTTCTGTGTCTTCTACCTGTGGATCTATCGGCGCATAACGCGATGGCGTACACCAGCCTGGCTAATTAGGCACAAACATTCCCAAAATCGTTAGGCCATTTTCAATATGGGTGTCTGGGTTCCGCACCGGTCATCATGTTTATTACACATTTCGTGCTATTTGTGGCCCCAAGCAGAGCTGCGCCAAAAGGAATCGTCCGCCAACGCCCATCCTCTCCTCGTTCTCTACTAACTAAGACTTGGTTGCGCCAAAGGGAGCGGGGCACTTCCACGCTCTACTTCTTGACAAGCACAACGGAAAACGTCTCAGCCGCATCATTTCCCTTGATGATCCAAAAAAGCACAAGCCATATCCTCCAGATAATGTAACAGGGAAAGCAGAAAAAGAAATAATAACTTATGAAGTAATACCGTTCCTCTGCAACCTCCATTCCATATTTTTTGGATACGGCAACAAGTTGCGATGGAACACACTGGTCATAAAATGCTGGGAACCCGTGGTCCCTTTTCGTACCGGGGTAAATTGCAAACAACAACATCTTTTTCACATGCTCAGGCAATAATTTGTTAAGCCTTGCGTACAGTGCATTCCGACTCGGGACAAAGATCAACGCTTTCCCGCCGGGTCTAAGGATAGAAGAAATTGCCTCAATCGCTCCCGCAGTATTCCTAACATGCTCCAGAACGGCTCGGCAAAGTACCAAGTCCGCATCTTCATGACCTCTAAAGGTGGCAATATCGTGGACTATGGTTCTGTCATATACCCCATCGGGGGCGCGACTTAATTCATTTTCGCAAATGTCCAAGCCAACCACAGTGGCTGATAGGGCCTTCTTTTGATCCAACGAAATAAATGGATTTTTTCCTCCACCTAAATCGTAAATTGTGATTCCTTCACGAAGATACTTGTGAACTAGGCTTTCCAAATAGTCCCTATTCCCGTCTACGCGCCACGCTCGCGGAAACAAAATCCTATCCGCAACCCTAGACAAGAATTGTTGCGACTTAATGAGCGCACGCAGCATAGAATCCCTCGCTCGCCGAGTCGACACGTCCGATATTTATAACTTGCGGGTTATCACAAGATCGAACTGTCTTGAGTGCCACGTGGAGCACATCGAGCAGCTCCGTGTGGCCAAGCACCCAGTGCCACAGTATAGAGAGGGCAAGGTCCACCCGGTAGATGCCCTCAATGCGATTCTTGGGCCGAAAGGCTCGCAGCGCCGGTAGTCCGAAACCAGTTTTCACAGGCGCCAGACCCGCAGGCCGAGCCCCTCAAGCTCTGCTTTTGGCAACACTGATTTCACGTCGATTATGCTACCACCCCGAGCGATCCTCGCCGCAAAATCGCGGGCCGAGCGCGCCTTGAATTCGCGGTGAGCTACAGCGAGCACCAGTCCATTGCAGATGGGCATCTCTTCCCATGCGACGAGGCGAAGCCCGTATTCCACCTGCGCTTCATCGGCGCTGCAGACCGGGTCATGCACGATGACATCAAGGCCGTAGCTCTGCAATTCGCGAATCACGTCGACGACCTTGGAATTACGCAGATCCGGGCAATTCTCTTTGAATGTCAGTCCGAGCACGCCGACCCTGGCGGACTTCAGGTCCAGCCCGGCGCGCAAAATCTCCTTTACCGTCTGCTCGGCGATGTATTTGCCCATGCCGTCGTTGATACGCCGGCCTGCAAGGATCACCTGCGGGTGGTAACCAAGCGCCTCAGCCTTGTGGGTGAGATAGTACGGGTCGACACCGATGCAGTGCCCGCCAACAAGCCCGGGACGGAAGGGCAGGAAATTCCACTTGGTCCCGGCGGCGGCGAGCACTTCATGCGTGTCAATGCCAAAGCGGTGGAAAATGATGGATAGCTCGTTGACGAGCGCAATATTGAGGTCGCGCTGGGTGTTCTCGATCACCTTGGCCGCTTCGGCGACCTTGATACTTGATACCTTGTGCACGCCGGCTTGGATGATCGCACCGTAGATCGACGCAACCCGCTCGGTCGTTGCGGCAGTATCTCCCGACACAAGCTTCACAATGCGTGTGAGCGTGTGTTCCCGGTCGCCCGGATTGATCCGTTCCGGTGAATAGCCGACGTGGAAGTCAGTGCACCACTTGAGTCCCGACGCCTCCTCGAGTACGGGCACGCAGATTTCTTCGGTGGCGCCCGGATAGACGGTGGATTCGTACACTACGATTGCACCGCGCTTCATGTAGTTGCCGACGCTGCGGCTGGCGGACACGAGCGGCCCAAAATCGGGCTGATGCGCCTCATCCACCGGTGTGGGAACGGCGACGACCAGGAAGTCGGCCCTCCCGAGCTCCGCTGGGTCGTTGCTCACGATTAGCTTCGTTGCAAGCGCAAATTCCGCAGAAGATACCTCGCCGGTGGGATCGTGCCCACGTTTATACGCGTAGATCTTCTCGGCTGAGAGGTCATAACCGATGGTTTCAAAAATCTTGCCGAACTCCACCGCAAGTGGCAGACCGACGTAACCGAGGCCGACTACTGCGACAACTGTCATTCGTGTCCCCCTCCTCAGACCCTGTAATACTCACGATACCACGCAACAAACCGCTTCACTCCCACCTCTACCGGCGTCGTAGGCGCATAGCCAGTCGCCGTGCTAAGCATTGACACGTCCGCCGTCGTAGCGGTAACGTCCCCCGCCTGCATGGGCAACAAATCCAAGACCGCCTTCTTCCCGAGGCACTGTTCCAATACCTCTATGTAGCGCATCAACTTTACCGGCCGGTTGTTTCCTATGTTGTAGATCCTGAACGGGCCGCGGCTGGAAGCAGGGGTCGGCGATTTCGGATCCCAGTTTCGATCTGGCGTAGCCGGTCGATCCATCACCCGGACAACACCTTCAACGATATCCTCAATGTATGTGAAATCGCGCGTCATCCCACCACGGTTGAACACCGGGATCGGCTCTCCCGCAAGGATGCCCTTGGTGAACTTGAAAAGCGCCATATCCGGCCGACCCCAGGGACCATACACGGTGAAGAAGCGCAGGCCCGTGCACCGCAGTCCGTAGAGATGTGCGTAGCTGTGCGCCATTAACTCGTTAGCCCGTTTGGTCGCCGCATAAAGAGACAGGGGATGGTCCACGCTGTCGTTCTCCGAGAAGGGCAGCTTGGTGTTTGCGCCATAGACCGAGCTCGAGGACGCGTACACGAGGTGCCCGATCTCGGAGCGCCGGCACCCTTCGAGAATGTTGATAAAGCCGACGAGGTTCGCATCCACATAGACGTGTGGGTTTTCGATCGAGTAACGCACACCGGCCTGAGCCGCGAGATGCGCAACGGCGTCGAATTTTTGTGAGGCAAAAAGACTGCCCATTTTTTCGCGGGAGGCTACGTCCAATCGCTCGAAGTGAAACTTCGGCTTGGCCGTGAGGCGCGCGACTCGCGCCTCTTTTAGGCCGACATCGTAGTAATCATTGAGGTTATCGATACCCATGACGGTATCGCCGCGGGCCAATAGCCGGTGCGCCAGCGTAGACCCAATAAAGCCGGCCGCGCCGGTAAGCAGAACGTTCATTTTCCAAGATTCTCCTGAATGGTTTCCAGGTAGCGACGGATGACGATCTTCTCGTCGAACTCTAGAACCATCTTTTTTCGCCCCGCAAATCCCATCTTTTTGCGCTCTTCGGTTGAGAGTGCCATCATCCGGCGCATCTGCCGGGCCAAGTCCTTCGCATCACGCGGACGGCAAAGGTATCCGTTTACGCAATCGCCGACCACATCCCGGCACCCCACCGCATCCGTGGTGATGATCGGCTTGGCCATGCTCGCCGCCTCCAGCAGCGAACGCGGCACCCCCTCCCGGTAGTAGCTTGGCAACACAACGCAGTCCGCCCGCGTAATCACAGGCCGTACATCAACCACCGAGCCCAGGTAGCGCACCACGCCTTCGCGCTCCCAGGCTTCCACTTCGCCTCGAGAAACTGCAGTGCGGCTTTCCACATCCAGGAAGCCAAGCAACTGAAATTCAGCCGAAACTCCCTCCTGCAGCAATTGCCGCGCTGCCTCCACAAACTCCCCCACCCCTTTGTCCCACAGCAACCGGGCTGAAAGCAAAAACCGAAAAGGCCGCACGCCCTCGCCGCCATCATTCCCGCAAAAAAGGGGATTCAAAATACCGTTTCTCCCTTGGTGGAGAGAATTAGGGTGAATGGGATACATTTCCGGCGCAAACCACTCCGTATCCACTCCCGAACCAGGCAACCGCTCCGTCACCTCGGGGCAGACCAGCCGGCGCGCCAGGAACAGCACCCTGTCCTCATCGTTTTGGAAAAACACCTTTTTCGATCTGGCCAACCCTACCCGGTACAACCCCTCGACTACCCGTGTCAGCCACGTATCGCGAATGAAGGCGGTCCCCAACCCGGTCACGTTGTTGATGGCCGCAATGCCCAAAAGTCGCGTCGCCAATCCGCCATAGACATTCGGTTTGATGGTGTAACCCAAATACATCGCTGGCCGCTTCCGCAGCAATAGCCAAAGAATGCGCAGAAACAAGCCGAAGTCCCGAATTGGATTCGTTCCCTTATTATCCATCGCCAGCGGCACGAACCGAATCCCCAATGCCTCAATTTTCGGAACGTGCCCATCCGCCGGCGCCACCGCCACCACGTCATATTTCGCCGCGAGCAACGCGCGAATCAATCCACCACGGAAATTCGCGATGCTCCAAGCGCTATTGGAAACGAGAACAACCCGCCTCCGCGGGTTCATTGTGGCTTGAGCAGCACGTCAAACGCACTCACAAGGAGATCATCGTCATCGAATCCTTCGAACTCACTCGCCATACGCTCCCGCGGGGTAGGAAGCCGATCCCAGCGCGCGACGCTAATCACGTTCACATCGAAGTCAGCCTGACGAAACAACTCGATCATCTCGGAATAGCGGATCCTGTTCGTATAAAACCCGGAGCGAGCCATCCAATCCGCCTCCCAAAGTCGTGAAGGGATTCGAAGATTATTCAACGCACCGCCCAAGTGGTCCTTCAAATCCACCCGATGGGAGCAAAACCCATCGGGCCGTAACACCCGCCGCAACTCCCGCATAAAATTGGGAAATTCGTGTCGGCGTATATGCTCAAGCACCGCATGGGACCAAATGAAATCCACGCTACTCGACGGAAGCTCGCGGATCGAACTCAACCCCCGGGTTCCATAAAACGCATTACACGCAGCCAGCAATCCTCCCTTCAGATCTGAAACCTCTTCCAGATCGGGCGGGGACAAATTGAGTGAGCGAAGGTAATCCCCAATTGCCCGATAAGGCGCCATATCTTCGGTTGCGAATGGACCGGAATCGATCAGATAACAGGTACTCGCGCCATAGGCGTTGGCAACAACGGCCGATAACAACGAGTCGCCTGGTCCAATTTCCAGGGCCGTGAAGCCACCATTCTTTCGCGTGAATTCGCTCCGATCGAAGTGTTGACGAAAAACGCCGTGTGCATACTCAGGCTTATGCATGGAACCATGGGCGAAGAGATTGATCTTTCTCCAAAATCGGTACCCAAGCGGCAACCGCGCCAGAGTTATTTTGGCCGCCATCTTCGCGTACCAAGGCAGCCATCGCCTCATCCTCGTAACTCCAACCATGCTTGGAACATCAACACATTCCAAAGATTGTATTGCCAATTGCGCCCGCCAGACAGGTGCTCACCCCATTTTTTCCGGATCGGTGCGGGGTTCAAAAAACCCTCGCGCTTCAATCGACGCTCATCGAGCAGCGCTTCCGCCCAATCGCGCAGCGGCCCGCGTAGCCAGGCGCCAATCGGCACACCAAAACCCATCTTGGGCCGCTCAATCAGATCCGTTGGCACATATTTATAGAGCAGTTGCCGTAGAATCCACTTACCCTGGCCGTTCCGGATTTTCATGTGCAGCGGCAGTTGCCAGGAATATTCCACCACTCGATGGTCGAGAAACGGGACGCGTGTTTCAAGTGACACTCCCATCGCGGCCCGGTCGACCTTGCAGAGAATGTCATCGGGCAGATAGGTCAACGCGTCGAGCACCATCATGCGGTGTTCCGGAGAGTCAAAATCAGCTAGCGCTTCCCAGGACTGGGGCAGATCGGTGCTGTCACGGCCGCCGATAACTAGTTCATCAGGGTCCGGCCAGGTCGATACCAAATGTTGATAGATTGCCGATTCCGAAGTTACCGCAAACAACGATGCGAGTTTCTGTGCCTTGTCACCGGGCATGCGCATCAGAAGCGAAGCCGGCAGCATGGGCTGAATTGCGGCGTAAACCCGATCCCACTGAGTTGGACTTAAGGCCGTCAACGCAATCGCCAGTACGCGACGTATCGGCGCGGGAATCTTTAGCAGTCTGCGCGTCCAGGCGTAGCGGTTGTAGCCTCCGAAGAGCTCATCTCCGGCATCGCCCGACAGGCTTACCGTTACGTTGCTTCTCGCCATCTGACTAACAAGAACAGTCGGAATCTGTGACGAGTCCGCAAAGGGCTCGTCGTAGAGCATCGGGAGACGGGGAATCACCTCCCTCGCCTCTTCCGGAGACACATAAAGCTCAGTATGGTCCGTGCCAAGATGCCGGGCAACCGCGCGGGCATGGACGGCCTCGTTGTACTGATGATCGTCAAACCCGATCGTGAACGTGTGAATCGCGCGGCTTGACTGTGCCTGCATCAGCGCAACGATTGTGGATGAATCAATTCCGCCGGACAAAAATGCGCCCAGCGGCACATCTGAAGTCTGCTGAAGAGCTACCGCCTCGGACAGCCGGGCCTTGAGCCCATCAACTGCCTCGGCATCGGAGCCGATAAATGGTGTCTGCAAGCCCTCCCTGGCCACATCCAACAGCGACCAGTACGGTATGGGCGTGCAATCCGCGCGCTCGCCTGCGCACACACTCAAGAGCGTGCCAGGAATGAGCTTATGAATACCGCCATAGATCGACTGCGAAGCAGGGATGTAGCCTCGGCGCATGAAGACCGCCAATGCGTTTCTGTCAATCTCGGCTCTAAAAGCGGGATGGGCTTTAAAGACCTTGAGTTCAGAACCGAATAGAAAAGTTTCACCTTGCCAGCCGTAATAGAGTGGTTTTTCACCCAAGCGGTCGCGTCCCAACGTAAGTGTGCGCGTGTGTCTATCCCAAATCGCAAAGGCGAACATGCCACGAGATTTCTTGACCGTAACTTCAATTCCCCAGGCATCGAAACCACCTAATAGCGTTTCGGTGTCGGAATGTCCGCGCCAGCTAGTGGCCTGCCCTGCCTGTTCCAGCTCAGCACGCAGCCTAAGGTGGTTATAGATCTCGCCGTTGAAGGCAATCACATACCGCCCACTGGCCGATGGCATCGGCTGATGGCCAGCGGGGGAAAGATCGAGAATTGATAACCGCGTGTGGCCTAAGCCGATATCCATCGCTACGTCGCACCACACACCCTGATCATCCGGGCCGCGATGCCGGAGCGTGGCAGCCATGGCACGCAGGATATCTTCATTTACTTCGCCGACACCCAGAACTCCTGTAAATCCACACATCAGGCTTGTAGCGCTTTCACGAGAACGAACTGATTACATCCAGATCGGTTTGTGGTGCGAAGTTTATCAAGGCGAAATCCCCGGGCTCGATAGAAGTCGACTATTGCCCCTGGAGTCGCCACCTCAAACGGAAATCCACCTACCCAATCGACGATGTCATGCCAGAACGACATGCCACGCTCTTCTTTCACGCGTCCCGATATCAATCGGAATACCAACGATGGTAAGAAAGGATAGGGCAGATGCACGATCACGATCGGCCAGCGCAGCAGCGGCTGCTTGGCATAGGTCTTCTTAACCATATGCCAGTATCGACTCTTGAATCCCTGATCGTTGTAAATCGCGATGAACAGCTGCCCTCCCTGGCCGACCAGCGGCGCAACGTTATCAAGCGCTTCCCACATAGCACCAGTGTGGTGCAACACCCCCCAGCTATATACCACATCGAACTGACCCAGGCGGCTCAGGTATGCTCGATCCAGCACCGACCCCTCTTCCACCTTCCAATTGGCATCATCAGGAAAATAGCGACGCTTCAATTCCACCGTACAGGCTACGGACTGCGGGTCGTAATCGAAAGAATGCACGCTAGCCCCCAACTTCCTTGCGGCCAGGCTAAATAATCCCGAACCGCTTCCGGCGTCGAGAAAGCTCTTGCCCGTTAGGTCAGTCGACCTGAGCATAGCCTTAAGCGAGACCATTGCCCGATCAATCCGGCTTTCATCCAACACGTCAAGAAATTGTAACCAGTTAGCACCAAAGTCGAAGCGCTGACCTTTCGCGATCTCGGCCGCATGGTCGTGATACATCATTCCTCCATTGCGGTAAGAGTGTGCGTCTCTCGCTTAAAGCTTACCGAGCACCAAAATGGCTGTCGGTCGGAGAAACGAATGTGCTCGAACCCTGCCGCTAGTAACATTTGTTCAATCTCGTTACGCGTGAACCTCTGCTCAAGACGGGTACCGAAGCGGTCAAGTGAATCCGTACGCAGCACATAAAATGTTCGGTCGCGGTAATATGCGAGAGGCCATGCAGGAGGCAAGATACCCATTCTGTCCAGCAACCACGCGCTTCTGGCTAGTGGAAGATAGACAGTAACGGCAATGGCGTCGCAGCAGATGTTCTTCGCGCGACTAGGAAGGATAGATATCACTCTTCTAATCAAGTCGGTGCACCGCCAAAGGGCACGGAACCACCCGGGACGCTGATCGAAAGCGTAGTACAGGTAAATTAGAAATGGGGCTCCAGGCTTCAGGACGCGCGCGATCGATTTAATTGCCTCACGGGTATCGGGAACGTGATGCAATACGCCAAGCGCGTAGGCAAAATCAAGGTATTCCGCCTCAAAGGGGAGGTTATCTACCGACGCCTGATGAAAACTGACGCCGGACTGACCCGAGAGATTTTGTCGCGCGACAGATAATGCACCGCTACTCGCGTCAACCAGATGCAAATATCCGACCCGTGGCGCAACCAGGGCCGCCCAGCGCCCACTGCCACAACCAATATCAGCGCCAACCGCTTTCGATGAGACTTCTGTCCATGGAAACATATGAAAATAATCATTGAACATTTCGGCGTGATCTCTTGCTGAAAGCCCACGTTGATCAAATCGGCTCCACTCAGAACCGAAGTCTTTAACTACGTCGGAGTCAAGATTTTCTGGATGCTCTGCCACTATTACCGATCCTCCATGTTCTGCCTCAGTAGACCTTTCCGATCAAGTTCCTTCTGCTTAACGAGATCAACGTAAACAGCTTCATAGCGCTTCACCATTGCTCCAAGCTCAAACCGATCAATCACCCTGGCACGCGCCCTTTCTCCAAGCAGGCGCCGCTCATTCTCCGGGAGCTTCAATAATGCCGCCCACCAAGCGGCAAGACCCACCATGTCACCAGTTGGAACTGTTCGGCCGGTATCCCCGAGAATCAATGCCGCATCTCCTACAGCCGTTGATACACAGGGAATTCCACAGGCCATGGCCTCAACCAGAACATTCGGAAATGCCTCACTCCACGAGACCAGGCTTTGCAGGTCAAGTGATGCAGTGAGGCGGGGAATATCATCGCGTCGCCCCAGTAGGTGAAAAACACTGGTCACCCTGCCAACTTCAATCAGGTTCTTGAGCGCTGGGTTCGACCACTCAACATCTTGCCCTGCCATCAAGAAATGCACTTCAGGCATCTGACGATGCAGACTACTAGCTGCCTCGATGAAACCTTCGTGATTCTTAAGGGGATCTAAGCGAGCAATCAGGCCAATCAAGGGGGTGTTTGATGGGATACCCAGTTCCCGACGCACTTCATGCCGAGCCTCTTCATCAGGGGAAAATTTTCCCAGATCAATGCCATTCGGTATGATTAAATAGCGATGCTCCCTGTAACCTAGCTTTTCGTGATACGCCTTCCCTTTTTGAGAGTTGTACAAAACGCAATCTGGCAACCACGGCGACACTTTCGCACACAAAGACAAGACAATCTTCGTTGAAAGACTGGTATCAGCACGCAAAAAATCAGCACTGCGCACTCCCCAGATGACTGAAGGAATCCCGGCCAGCCGCGCGGCCAGTCCACCCATCAAGTCAGCATGATACAGCCAAGTGTGTACCACATCGGGCTCGATCTGCCGCAGCCGACGAACAAGCTGCACAAAGCGGATTAGGTCTGGTACGCCGCGACGCATACCCAGCGCCTCAACGGGAACTCCCAAGGCTGCAATGTGGGTGCCAATCTCACCAGCATCCGTGAGCGAAATAACACAGGCAGAAAACTTCACGCGGTCGATTCGCTCCAGCAGCTTGAGGAGCATATTTTCAGCGCCGCCTGTAGAAAGCCCGGTGATAACAAACACCAGTTTCACGATTGGTCTGCCTGCCATCCGAAAGCTTGGATCGGACTGATTGCAGGCTCATCCAGCCTCCGTAAGACCAGCAACGAACTCCTGGCGTAGTGAGCTTCGTCAGGTAATTGCATTACGGAGTAATTCCTGTTCATAACGCTCGACAATGGTGGCGACGGCATAGGAATTAACGACGTCTGGCGGCAATCGATAATCTCCATTAAAACCTGCCAGTGCCTTCGCGAGTGCCTCGGCGGAAACATTGTCGGCCAACACACACCCATCCACTCCCTCCAAAATTTCCCTGACTCCCCCAGGGCTAGGCGTGGCGATGACCGGCGTACCGCAAGCCAACGCCTCCAAGACCACGTTTGGGAAGCCCTCGAAACGGGAACTGAGTACCAATGCGTCCGCAAGAGCAAAAAAGGCATAAGGATTCTTACGGAAGCCCGCAAAGCGCACCTGTCTGGTCAGCCCCTTTTCGGCCGTTAACCGCTGCAGATCCTTGAGCAACGGCCCTTCCCCGAGCAGCGTGAGGTGCAAACGAGGATTCGTGCAAATGGCGAGGGCTTCGATAAGCAAGTCAAAACCCTTAACAACCGTTAAACTTCCAGCCGCTACCAAGTGGATGGTGCCCGTATCTTTGTTTTCTAGCCGAGTTAGATCGGTTTCAATCGGTTCCAGAGCCAATTGCCGGATGCGCTCCGTGTCCACCGGGTTATTAATCACTACGGTCTTCGCCGCGGGGAACCCGAGATTTGTTACCAGGTCGTCGCGCATAGCCCTTGATTGACAGACCACGGTGTCGAGTCGCCCATACACGCACCGGTAGGCCCAAAACCACCAGCTTGGAATGCCATAGGCCAGAGGCAATTGAGCAACTATCGTAGCTTCGCGCGCAATGTAGCGCACCCCGTTTGGTAGCAACGGCCGAACTATTGCCAGCGCCAGATTCAAATGCCCCAAAGTGGAAAACACCACATCAGGTCGCCGCTGCCAGATTATGCGGATGATCTTCGGCAAGGCATAGCGAACACGAGGGGATTGCAGATCGATGAACTCCACATCGGGCGGCACTTCGCCCCGAAAGGCGCCATCCCGCGTGTCCACAACGGCAAGCGAGAGCCGGAATTTCCTGCGATCAAGATGCCGAAGCAAAGTTACGATGACGCGCTCAGCCCCTCCACCCTGCAACGAGGGAATCAAGAAAAGCACGTGTCGCCGCCTCTGTGTAGAGGACACCTAGCTGTGAAGTGACAAGAGGATGTTTCTGAACTGAACAAGGCGACTGATGGGTGCCAAGCCCGCAATGCCCTGCTGAGGGCGATGCCAATTGCAACGATGGAGAGCTGGCCCCGTTTGATTGGACAGAAGTCCGGGTTGGATAAGTGATGAACTGCGATGCGAGAGTTTTCCACGGTACCGCGCGCGCGGCGCAAGCCACGCCCACGAGCGCGCGGCGCGGTGGGAAACTCGGTTCAGCTGCACTGTGCCACACCCTTCATCGGCTCCGCGCCGAAGTACGCTTGATCCGGGCTCATTCCGTCCGGGCTCTGGTGGGGCCGGATACCATTGCGGAATGCGACGTTGTTCCCAATGCCCGGTTAGCCTCGGCGATCGAACCGTAGCCGTACAGATAGACATCTTCATTTCTGCTCCCGTCAAAATCATCGTCAAACGGAGCAGTTCTACCACTTATTCGCTCTGTTCGGTGTTGTGGGGCCAGCTCTTGCGGATTCTTGGACGCTTATCTATTTTCCAACGATGGCATCACGCAGCTCTCGGATTAGGGGAATTGTGGTACCCGAGTTGGCCCCGTCATTCAGTGCTTGTCCGGTCACATAGTCGTTGACTTCTCCACCGGCTACTCCCCAATCACTCGTAAAAACAACCTTTGTTCCATCGGGACTCACGACGGCTTTTGCTTGCGCCTCATAGGTACTAGTACAGTAACACATTAATTACGCAACATGTTAACATTGCATCGCCCCATTCTGAGGAGTGCATGCGATGCGCCAAACCGAGCTGAGTCTGAGCAAACACG
>JACQTO010000225.1 GCA_016210745.1 Betaproteobacteria bacterium | reverse complement strand
TCGCAGCCAAGCAGCGCGACGATCTGCTTGTTCAGATGGTTCCGATGCCGCCCCAAGTACCGCAGCAGGTGAAACTCGCTGCCGTACGCATGAGCTTCTCGATCCAGAGCCGGCAATTCCCGGTCAATCTTGCGCTGCTCCTCGTGAAGCTGTATGGCGTCCATTCCGTCCTCCACGTAATTGATATACCCCGGCCACCTGTCCTGAACCGAGCGGAGCGGTTCGACCGTTATGGATGTCTCTATACCTGCTGTTCTATCGTCCGGTCACCCGGCTGATCTCCATCGGCTCGGAATGGCATCGGCAGCCGCGCGAGAGCATCGGTTACCCAATCGATATGCGACTGCTCATCGCGCACGAACTCGGCCGCCAGCTTGCGCACACCCGCGTTTCGTGACTCGGCAAACACTCGCTCGAAGTACGCCTTGGCCCGTTTTTCCGCACGCAGCGCGATCTCCAGCGCCATGCGCGGAGTCATCATCCTGAAGATGAAAGCGCGTGCCTCGGGTACAAGCACGCCATCGTCGAGCCAGGCGCAATGACCTGGGTCGACGATGGGAATCTCGATACCCACGCTCTTCTTTGCCAGATGAAAAGCGCGCTCCACCCCGAACTGCGCCAGCCGGCCGAAAAGCTCGGCGGTTGTGTCGTTGCCGCAATTGGCCATTAGGGCGGCGAATTCCCGGTAGCGCACCGCCGCCTCGTGCTCTATCGCGAATGCGTGGGCATACAGTTCGCCGAGCGAGCCAATCGGCTTGCTCGAGCGCGCCTTGGTCGCGGCTCTTCTTGAACCCGGAGGCGCAAAACCTCGGTCGATCTTGGGATGTCCCCCGTGTAGATGTATAGCGTCCATGTCATTCTCCACGTAGTTGACACACCCCGGGACGATTCCCGGACCACCTGCCCGATACTGGCGCGGCGCCGAATGCCTATTCCGCAAGAGCCGGAATTTCGGTCCGAACTATGCGCGCGGCAACACTATGCCCGGAACACTTGCGCACTATTCCGGCAACCGGGCAACGACAACCGGTGGGCGCAAGCGCAACGATTATCTGGGGATGTTTTTGCAGGTCCAGCCTATCCAGTGCGACCTGAACCCCGAATAGGCCGCCTTGGCTATCCAGGCCACAGAAGCCGCGCTGCGGCCCTTCGCTCGCCCAGAAGGTGGTATAGGCAACGTTGTAACCGGGCGTCCTGGGATTGAACGGCAGATGTGGAATCAGCGCTCTGACATGCCGTCCCACCAGAGTGTGCGCACTGGCACGGAACAGGCGCGCTGCCTCGGCATGGCAATAGCGAACGGTACCCGACCTATCGAGAACCATTGCCGCAAAGGGAACCCCGTGCGCGGCAGCTTCGCCGCGGGCGTGGCGCCCCGCAGAAAAGGAGTGCGTGTATTGCTGCTTTGCATCCCGAGTGAAGGCGTCGGCGAACTGAGAAATGGCATTCTCCTTTCGATCCTGCGCTGGAATACTTATTCTTATCTTGCGAAATGATCTATTTGTTGCTTTGTCACATCGCTCGACAAAGTGGCGGCAAGCAAACCCTATACCAACTGGATGTTCAGTCGCAATTCAGGGGGTTATCTGCCGCAGGGATGACAAAGCGCGGCCAACCTGTCGTTCGGTGGAGACGGCTTTGGGACGCGGGAGGCATAACCACTGAAAAATAAGGGGATCGCTTGTCGGGTCGAAGCGACAGTTCGTGCGCACGCGTTGGCGATTGAAAGGCAAGGCCGGGCGGGGGGCATAGGCATCATTCCCGCACTCGATCGCAGTAGGCGTCAGCCCCCTTAGATTTTCTTGCGGGGTCGTATCGTGACGACAGAGACCGAATGTCGGGTACGACAGCAATGCTCGACCGCCGGCGCAGGGGCCGCTTGACCGACTCTTGCGCCGCAGCTAATTGCTGCGCGAGGGGAACACAGGCAGGAACAAACGGTGAACGCGCGCCTTCAATGGGCTGTTGCTTGGGAGGCCGACATGTCTGTCCATTTCGGACAAGCTGGTATTCCACTGCTCCGCTGTCGTCGGGCACTCCGCCGACCAATCGGAAAACTCATTACCGATGAAGTAGACGGAAAGCAGACGGGCACTTACACCCTTTTCGGCGAGGAAGTTCAACAGAGCCAGACGGTTGCAGTACTGGTGATAGCCATTGAGCCAGTCTCGCCCCGCGAACACGCCAAGCCGTTGTTTGGTTCTTCTTAGTGACTGTTCGATAAGAGACCGACCGCCCTCGGCGCCACAGCTTGATTTCAACTCCCCCTTGTACGCCTTGGCTTCAACGAGAAGCCAATCATCGCCATGCTTGAACGCGGCGACACCCACCGCATCCCAGTTCTGTTGAACTGCGCTCTGAGGCCAGAATTCAGGCCAACTCTTTCGCGCAGGCGAGCCGGCCGGGAGAAAATCCAGTTGCTTCCATTGCGCATCATACGGTTGGCCTTGCCGGTCGCGTCCTGTTGGGAAATCGAGCCAGCGAACTTGGTCGCAGCCAAGCAGCGCGACGATCTGCTTGTTCAGATGGTTCCGATGCCGCCCCAAGTACCGCAGCAGGTGAAACTCGCTGCCGTACGCATGAGCTTCTTGATCCAGAGCCGGCAATTCCCCGCCGATCTTGCGTTGCTCCCCGTGCAGATATATCACGTCCATTCCGTCCTCCTCGATGGCGCCAATCCTGCTCTGGAATGACCTGTCTTTCGCGACCCACTGTAGGGGTTGCTCGCGCAGCCATCAATCCCAGCAGATATGTATTTGTCTACCTACATATAGGTAACCTATACAGTCGAAACCTGATGTCATTGCAGCTTGTTTCACGACGCAGCGCTGCGGCGCATCGGAATTGCCAAAGGTAACTTCGAGCCCGCAATGATTCCCCCAGCCGGAGGCGATTCTCCCGCTCAAGGGAACTGCGGCCAATCTCCAGTCGGCGATGCAGCGTTTACGGGACGAGATTGAGGGATTTACCTCGCTGATTTCCGCCGTTTCGCTGGCTAGACTTCGGCAATGGGTACCTGAAGACAAGGGCCACGAACAGCCATGATCGATGCGACGGTCTTCGCCGCCGCCGACGGGTCCGATGAATGAACCGCTTGAGGAGGAATGATGAAAAACATGTCCCCTGATTATTCTCTCTACGATATACCCGAGTTGGCGGAATCGGAATTTGCGCTTTCTGTCTCGCCTTGCCCGCGAATCGAGGACTGCAGCGGCGCCGCGAACGCAGGCGCTTCGCCTTCGATTGGCTCGATCGTGGCCGATGCGCTGTTTCGTAGATTCGAGTGGTAGTTGTACAGGTGCCGGCCGTCTTTCAACTTGCAAGAAGGAGAGTAGCTCTCCACGGCGTCCGAGTGCGCTAGCCCGCGTATAACCGGGGACGGGAACTGCTTACGGCAATGAACCTGCTGTTCACCGCGTTGGGCAGGCGCCTGGCCGATTACCTAGCCGCGCCCAAGCCCCAGGACTCGAATGTCGCGACGGTCGCGCCGCATGTCCTTTCGGCGACCCTGCGCCCCGGCGACGTTCTGCTTGTCGGCGGCAACACTCGGATCAGCGTGGCGATCAAGTACCTGACCCAGTCCACCTGGTCGCATGCGACGTTGTTCATCGGCGACGCGCTGGGCGCCCCGAACCAATATGAGGAGCCCAAGGTACTGCTGGAGGCCGATATATGCGAAGGCGTGCGCGCGGTCCCGCTCAGCATGTATGCCAACTTGCATACACGCATCTGCAGGCCGGTGGGACTTTCGTCGGAGGAAGTGAAGAAGGTCATTGGCTACGCCGTTGACCGCATCGGCCATCGGTACGACATGAAGAACGTGCTGGACCTCGCGCGCTACCTCATCCCGATTCCGCCCGTGCCTGCGCGATGGAGGCGGCGCCTGCTTGCTCTGGGCAGCGGTGATCCGTCGCGGGCCATCTGTTCCACGCTGATCGCGCAGGCGTTCGAATCGTTGCGTTACCCGATCCTGCCGGATGTCACGCTGGAAGAATCCGGCGACCCGGCGTGCAAGGACTGTCACCGCGAGGTCTTGCACATCCGGCACCACAGCCTGTATACCCCGCGCGATTTCGATATCTCCCCGTACTTCGAAGTGATCAAGCCGAACCTGGCCAACGGCTTTGACTATCACCGAGTCAAATGGGCCGAAGATCTATTGGATATGCCTTCAGAGACCCCCTGGCCAGAACCCTCGAGTCCTGGCGCAGGCTGAAACGGTAACCCTGTGCACGGCAGCCGCGCCGCGAGTTAGGTCCCGCGCTTGCTGCTCCCCGGCGGCTGCGTTGTGCAGTGCGGCGCCAACGCCTAGGTGAACACGGTGACAAGCCCTGCCTGCTGTCGCCGATCGCTGCCGAGCCGGCACCGCGAACCCGCGCCGACTTCAGGTAAAGTGGGAAGTCGAGCACATCGCGCGCTTCAAGCGGCCGGTAAGGGCAATGGCAGGCAAAGACGTCCGCTGGACTATCGATTCGCCATAATGATCTTCGAGGATCTCAGTGCCTTTGTCGTCGTCGCGAAGCTGAGAAGCTTCTCGAAGGCGGCCGTCCAGCTCCGCATCGCCCAGTCCTCGCTGAGCAAGCGCGTGCGGCGCCTGGAGCGCAGATTCGGCGTCGAACTCCTGACGCGCCACGGCAGAGGTGTCTCTCTGACGGAAGCCGGAGCGATTCTTACGCGCCGCGCGGAGAACCTGATAGCAGAATTGGACGCGGTGGAACGCGATGTCTGTGCGCAGATGACCGTACCGACCGGGGAAGTCCGCATCGCCCTTCCGCCGGCCACAGGCCATTTTCTCGCGCCTCTCATCATCGAGCAGTGCAGAAGCAATTTTCCGATGATCAAGCCCTTGATCCGGGAGGGTACCGCCGCCGACATCCATGGATGGCTGTCGACCGATGATGTGGACATCGCATTGATGTACAACCCGGAATGCGGCCCGGAGTTCGAAATCGAACCGTTCCTTTCGGAGCCGCTGTTTCTGATCGCGCCGGCAAGAGACGCCAAGACGGGGAAAGCGATTGCGTACCAGAAAAGCTACTCGATCAAGGATCTCGCGGACCTTCCCTTGTGCATGCCCCGGCGTCCGCACAGTATCCGGGTGCTCGTGGACCGGCTTTGCGCCAAATACGGGGTCAAGCCGAGGATCGAATACGAAATCAACGGCATCAACTCATCCAAGGGACTGGTTGAGAAAGGCATAGGCGTGGCGATTTTCGGCTATGCCGGTTTGAGGGCGGAGATCGACTCGGGCAGGCTGAGGGCGATTCCGTTTTCATCGCCTCTGCTGAATCGCAAGCTATGCGTCGTCTATCCGCGAAGAGACGACGCTCGATCAGCGATACTGAATGTGAAAGCGATCATCGAACAGGAGCTGGGCCGGCTGCTTCAGGAAGGATTCTGGCAAGGCGCCAAGCGGATCCGCGAGTTGTAGCCGCGGTGACGACCCCATCGCAAATCGAGATAGGTTCTATCTTGAATTGAGCAATTCAATGGGTGCCAGTTGCGCTGTAGAGTTTGTGCACCTGTGCCGAATTCAGCATTCCAGAAGAAGAGTGGAGCATCGGGCGACGGCAGGTGCGCGGGCAACTCCCGCGCCGCAATCAGTCGATTGCAGCAGCCGAGGCGCTGGTTCGAGGCCGAGGTAGCCCTGAGCAGAAGATTTCGCGACAAAGCTTAGACCACCGTCAAGGTGGCTATTTCTGACCGAAGAGGAGGCATCATGACGGGCTTACGACTCTGCGCCCTGCTCACGGGCGTCGCATTTGCGTTCCTTACGTCCACGACCGGGCTGGCACAGGATGATCCGGCGAGAAACTTTCCGAACAAGCCGATCCGCATCATCGTCGGCTACTCTGCGGGCGGCGGCAACGATATTGTCGCGCGCGTGGTCAGCGCCAAGATGGCCGAGGGGCTGGGCCAGCCCGTCATCATCGAGAACAAGCCCGGCGCGCAATCCATCCTCGCGGCTGAATACGTCGCCAAGTCCGCGCCGGACGGCTATACGATCCTCATGGGGCCCAGCGGTCCCATGACCATGAACCCGGCGACCTATTCGACGCTTCCCTATTCGCCGCTGCGCGACTTCGCTCCGATCTCCATGATCGGATCGTTCCCGCTGATCCTGGTGGTCAGTCCGACGTTGCCCGCCCAGTCCGTGAAGGACCTGGTGGGGTTCGCGAAGTCCAAGCCGGACAGCATCAACTACGCCGCCAGCGCCGGACCGTTCCAATTTGCGAGCGAGTTGTTCAATATGAAGGCCGGCACGAAATTCGCGATGATCCCTTACAAGGGCAGCGGGGACTCGGTCAACGCGGTGGTGTCGGGCCAGGTGACCATGACCATTACGGACCCGCCGCCGGTGGTGGGCTCGCTCAAGGGCGGCAGGGTGCGCGGCCTCGCGATCACCTCGGCGGCGCGACACCCGGCGTTCCCCGACATCCCGACCATGGCCGAGGCGGGAATGTCCGATATGGAAATCACCATATGGATGGCTCTCTTTGCTCCGGCGCAAACCCCGGCGGGCATCGTCAGGAAGCTTCAGGCAGAGATCGTTCGCGTGGTCCGGCTTCCGGAAATCCGCGAGCGCCTTGCCACGCTGATGGTCGATCCGGTGGGAAATACGCCCGAAGAACTCGGACGCATCGTCGCCTCGGATATCGCCCGCTGGACCGCGGTGGCCAAGTCCGCCAACATCAAGAATAGGTAGGCAAATGTATTTGAAATTTGGCTTCCAGTATTGCGATGTTGCGCGGACGAAAAGCCGTCCGCGCGGATCGCCGATTGCGCACGGATGAAGAAACCATCCGTGCACAATCGACGATCTCATATGAAAAACGCCAGGCCATCCGTGCCGTTATCCATAACCGGGTTTTTCAGTACGGATGTCTTTTATCCGTATTGAAAACCCGGTTGGCGCGCGCAGCGCGCAAGGCCACGGTCGGCTGACTGACCGTCTGTTCAACATCTTGCGCGCAAGAATCCAGCGAGGCCCTGCGCGCTCACCCCTGCCGAAGAAGGTTGATTCTCCATGAACGATCCAGCCGCACCGACGAATCTGCTCGACACGCGCGACGATGCCTGGGTCGCGACCTCCTGTGCGCTCTGTTACGGCTCCTGTTCGATCCTCGCTCATCGTGTCGACGGGGTGGTCGTGAAGGTCGAGGGCAACCCGGAGAGCGTGGTCGGCAAGGGACGCCAGTGCGGCAAGGGGGTCTCCGGAATAATGTCCCACTATGACCCAAACCGGTTGACCAAACCCCTGCGCAGAACCAACCCCAGGAAGGGGCTGGACGAGGATCCGCTGTGGAAGGAAATCGGGTGGGACGAAGCGCTCGATGAGGTCGCTGCGGTGCTCAAGCGCGTGCGCGCCGATGATCCGCGCAAGCTCCTGATCCAGCGCACGACCACCGTGACGGCGGGCCGCACCCCGCTGTACGCGTTCGGGAACGCCTTTGGCACTCCCAACTATTCCACCGCGGGCGGCGGTCTGCATTGCGGAAACGGTGCCCATCTGATTTCGGGAATCATGCACGCGTCCTGGTCGGTCGTGCCCGACTTCGAATACTGCAATTACGCCATCTACTTCGGCGCGTCCAAGGGCCACGGGGCGGGGCACGCCGCGACCTCCAACATGCGCCTCGCCGCCGATGCGCGGACGCGCGGCATGAAAATGGTGGTGGTCGATCCGATGTGCAACTACGCCTCGGCCAAGGCGACGGAATGGGTGCCGGTGAGAGTCGGCACCGACGGTGCCTTGGTGCTGTCGATGTGCAACGTGTTGGTGAACGAGCTGGCCATCTACGACGGCCCCTATCTGCAGGCGAAAACGAACGCCCCCTACCTCATCGGCCCGGACAAGCGCTACGTGCGCGACGCGGTGACCGACAAACCGCTGGTGTGGGACAGCGCGACCGGTTCGGCTCGTCCCTATATCGATGTCAGGCCGGCCGACATGGCCTTGGAGGGCGATTTCGAGGTGAATGGCGTCCCCTGCCGGCCGGCGTTTCACAAGCTGAAAGAACACTTGAGGAAATTCACGCCGGAATGGGGTGAGGGCATCACCACCGTGCCGGCGGCGAATATCCGCCGGATCGCCGGGGAGTTTGGCCGTGAAGCGCGTATCGGCAGCACCATCACGGTGGAAGGCGTCAACCTGCCTTACCGCCCGGTGGCTGCGATCGCCTTCCGCGGCGCGCAGGGCCACATGAACTCGGTATACAACTTCTATGCGATCGACCTGCTCAACGAACTGGTAGGCGCATCCGACGTGGTGGGCGGCTGCCTGGGATTCAATCCGGCCTGCGATGGCTTTCCCGAAACCGGCCGCTTGCGCTACGCGCCGAAGCCGGATGCGGACGGGATGATGATAACGGGCATGTGGATGGGCTATCACTACCCCTACCCGATCGGCGAGCCGCGCATGCCGCAGCTTCTCGGGCTGCAGGACCTGTTTACGCTCGGCATGACCTCGCCTTTTCTCGACTCGGACGACCGGGAAGAATTGTGGACCCGGTTCGAGCTCCCGTACCGCGCCGAGGCGATGATCAATTTCGGCGCGAATCTGCTGATGAGCATCGCCAATCGCGAGACCGTGGCGCGTTCGCTGGCGAAGTACAAGTTCATGGTTTCGATCGACCTGTTCGAAACCGAGACGACACGCTTTGCCGACATCGTGCTGCCGGACTGCGGCTACCTGCAGACCCTGGATTCGCGTTCCAATTTCCCGTTCATCTTCAGCCTGCCGGCCGGGATGGGGGAATGGTGCTGGCCGATCCGGCAACCGGTGCTCCCTCCGGAGGGCGAGCAGCGCCGCTTTCAGGATGTGCTGCTCGAGCTGGCCGACCGCATCGGCTTCCGTGCCGATCTCAATGCGTCGTTCAACGCCGCGATGAACCTGGCGCCGGAATGCCGGCTGCAGGGAGACCGGCGCTATAGCTGGGAAGAAATCTGCGATGCGGAGCTAAGAAGCAATTTCGGACCGCAGCGCGGATTGGAGTGGTTCAAGGAGCACGGGCTGATCAAGTGGCCCAAGAAACCCGAGGAGGTCTACTGGCGCTCGTTCGTGGATGTTCGCGTGCCGATCTACTGGGAGTTCCTGGTGCCGCTCGCCGACAAGATCGACGCGATCACGGCCCCGCGCGGGCTGAAGGTCCCGCGCGAGTACTACGAGCCGCTTCCCGATCATCTGCCTTGCTTGTCGCATTGCTGCAAGACTCCTGGATTCGACCTCTACGCTTTCTACTACCGGGACAGCCTCCACACCAACAGCTTCACCATGGAGAACCCGTGGCTCGACGAGGCGGCCCGGCTCGATCCGTATTCCTACACCATTGCGATCAACACCGAGGTGGGCAGGAAGAAGGGGCTGGACGACGGCGCGCTGATCACGGTGGAGACCGAAACCGGGCGCAAGGTGAAAGGCCGGGTCAAGCTCACGCAGGGCATCCACCTCGAGGGGCTGGGCATCGCAGCCTGCGCAGGCCACTGGGGCCGGGGCATGCCAGTCGCTAAGGGCAAGGGCGTGTTTTTCAACGAGCTGCTGGAACTCGATTGGCGTCACGCCAGCCCGATCAATTTCAATCTCGATCTCTGCGTGCGCGTCAAGGTCACCCCGGCATCGGCGTCGCAATGAGACGGGGCATTGGCGGCCCGTAGTCTTCTCGCCTCCACGCCTGCTCTAGTCGATCTTGATGTTGAACTGCTCTGAACGCCGCCAAGCCGGCCGAGCCGGAGGACTGGTTTTGCTTCTTTCAATCTCGCGGGAACACCAGCGTCGGGTTGGGGATCGTTCTTGAAACTCCCGACCCCTTTCGGCTCGAACCGGGTCGGGCGTCACGACTTGATGCCGACGAAGATAAGGCCGTTAGTCCGGGATTTGTTGAGCGCAGCCACGTAGAGACGATTTGCGCTCGAGTTAAAGTAGCCAATGCCGGTGACGGCACTCGTACCGCTCGAGCAGGCGCCGCCGCCAATAACGACTGACAGATCGTACAGGTTGCCTTTCGCGCGGGGCAGAGCAGCTCCCAAGTACTGGCAACCGCTGGTTCCGCCGGTGCCGGCAACTGCCCCCTGCGAACTGATTACTATCGTTATCGCCTCATTGCTGCCCGCAACAGAAGCGATTCCGATGTAGGTGCCGGCGATAGCGGACGCGCTTGGGGTTTGATCGTAGTCCGTGTTGTACGAGCTTGTAAATGTGAATGGCTCATTCGGGTTGGAATAGGTCACCGACCCATTGAAGCTTTGCTTGACCGCGTAGCTCGCGGATACCGTGGCGCCGTTGATGCCCTGCCCTTCGAGATTGAAGTCTATGCCGTCGGAAGAGGAGAAGCTGCCGTTGAGGGAGCTACCTGTGCCTTGAACAACGCCGGCGATCAAAGAGCTGAAATGGGGAACGGCGTACAGAATCCAGTATGTGCCGTCGTCAAGAACGATACCCGTTACCGAACGGGACGTGCTTGTGCTTCCGATCCACAGCCCTTCCGCACTGGTGGCAGGTCCAGGCGGCGGCGAACCGCCGTCATTTCCACCGCCGCCACCGCAAGCCGCCAATGTCAGTATCCAGGACATGGCAAGAGCGTTCATCAATCTGATCGTCCTGGGTTTCACTATTGCTCCTTGGGTCCGCCCTGATGTCATTGTGTACCGGGAGCACCGCAAAATTGACGCGTTGTTACAATCAATTACATCAGTTACAAATGCTGCCGGCTACGGATGTCGCTCTACCGGCGAAGACATCGTTGGAGTGCAATGAAGGGGACAACCGCACTTGCGGGAACGCGCTGCATGCGCAAGCCGATCAGCGGAATCTAAACGCCCCTGATCAGGAGGACTTCTTATCCTCTTTTGGGCCGTCGGCATCGAGCGACAGCAAATGGCCGAATTTGCTGCGCTTGGTCTGCAGATACCTGCGGTTTGCCTGCCGCGGGGCGGCTTCGAGCGAAACGCGCTCGACGACCTTGATCCCGTATTCCTCGAGCGAGCGCACCTTGTCGGGGTTGTTGGTCATCAGCCGCACCTGGCGCACTCCGAGGTCGAATAGAATGTGCGCACCGGTCTTGTAATCGCGCATGTCGGCGGCGAAGCCCAACGCGTGATTGGCCTCGACCGTATCCTGCCCCTCGTCCTGCAGGGCATAGGCGCGAATCTTATTGAGCAGCCCAATGCCTCGTCCCTCGTCGAACATGTAGACCACCACGCCGCTGCCGGAGGCCTCGATTGCGCTCATCGCCCCCTCGAGCTGCTCGCCGCAGTCGCAGCGCACCGAGCCGAACACGTCGCCCGTGAGGCACTGCGAGTGCAGGCGCACCAGCGCCGGCTTATCGGGACTCAGCTCGCCTTTCACCAGCGCGACATACAAGGTCGTGTCCAGATCGTCGCTGTAGATCATCAACTGCCAGGTCCCGGCCGCGCGGGTCGGCAATGTGGTGCTCGCCCGGCGCCGCACCACGTGCTCGTGGCGTCGGTATTCGACCAGATCGGCGATGCGCAGGATGCGCAGATCATGGCGCGCGGCGAAGCGCTCGAGATCGGGCATGCGCGCCATGGTCCCGTCCTCGTTCATGATCTCGCAGATCACGCCGGCAGGCTTCAGACCGGCCATGCGCGCCAGATCGACCGCCGCTTCGGTATGGCCGCGCCGCGCGAGCACGCCCCCGTCGACGGCGCGCAGCGTCTGCAGCCGGCCCGGGCGGACAAGATCGCCCGCGCGCGTGCCGTCGGCGATCGCCACAGCGGCCGTGCGTGCGCGGTCGTGCGCCGACATCCCGGAAGTGACACCTACGCGCGCATCGATCGGCGTTGCGAATGCGGTGCCGAAGCGCGTTGAATTGCCTTGATCGTCCGTGATCAGCGAAAGCCCGAGTTCGCGCATTCGGCTCTCGGTCAGCGCAAGCGAAATCAAGCCGCGCGCATGGGTCGCCATGAAATTGATCGCGTCGGGCGTCGCGTGCTCGGCAGCGACGTACAGATCGCCTTCGTTCTCGCGGTCTTTGTCGTCGACCAGAATCAGCATGCGGCCCTTGCGCACCTCCGGCAGCATCTGCTCGACGATGAATTCGCTGGTTTCTTTGTACTCACCCATGGCGATAGGCAAAGAACTTCAAGGCCGTGTGGAAACCAGCCGGATGAATTCCGCGCGCGTCCTTTCGTGCTGGAACTCGCCCGTAAACGCCGAAGTGGTCGCGACCGAGTGCTGCTTCTGGATGCCGCGCATTATCATGCACAAGTGCTGCGCCTCGATCACCACCGCGACGCCGATCGGCTTCAATGTGGCTTCGATGCAGTCGCGGATTTCGACGGTAAGCCGCTCCTGCACCTGCAGCCGGCGCGCGTAGGCATC
>JACQTO010000233.1 GCA_016210745.1 Betaproteobacteria bacterium | reverse complement strand
GCCGGGTTGACGGCGTACCCGGGGTCCGTGGCGCAGACGATGCGGCGGACTTTTACCTTGTTTCCCCCGCTGACGGAGATCTCGGCGCACGCCGCGACGTAGCTGCCGAAGCACCTGAAGTGCGCGAGCCCGCGGTGCACGCCCTTCGGCGCCCGCTTGCCCCAGCCGGCCTTCTTGGCCACCGCGTCCAGCACCGCGAGCGACTTGGGATGGGTCGCCATCAGCTTGCGCCGGAATTCGAGCGCGTCCTGGCCGGCCGCTTCCGCCAGCTCGTCCATGAAGCACTCGAGGAAGATGGCGTTCTGATTGATGTTCACCCCCCGCCAGAAGCCCGGCGGCACATGCGTGTTGCGCATCGCGTGGTCGATGAGCAGGTTGGGCACGCTGTACTCGAACGAATGCTCTCCGGCGGGCAGCAGGCCCTGGAAGCTGAGCGGGTCCTTGCCCTTGTCCAGGGCGTTCGGGAACACCGAGGTCAGGATCGACTGACCCGATAGCCGGATGTGCAGGCCGGTCAGGTTGCCGCTGGCGTCCAGACCGCCGGTGAGCCTGCATTGCATCACCGGGTGGTACCTGCCGTGCAGCATGTCTTCCTCGCGCGACCAGAGCAGCTTCACCGGCGTGCCGGGCATCTGTTTCGCGATCAGCACGGCCTGCGTGACGTAATCGTGGAACGCGCCGCGCCGCCCGAACCCGCCGCCGAGGTGAATCTTGTAGACCTCGCACTTCTCGGCCGGCAGCCCCGACGCCGCCACGGTCGCCGCGAACGCGGCCTCGCCGTTCTGTGTCGGCACCCACACTTCGCACTTCTCCGGCGTGTAGAGCGCGGTCGCTTTCATCGGCTCCATCGTCGCGTGGTTCTGGAACGGATAGGCGTAGACCGCTTCCACCTTCTTGGCCGCGCCCGCCAAGGCGGCCTTGGCGTCGCCCGCCTGGTTGCCGACGAACGCCTGCTCCGCGTCCAGGCCCGCCTTCAGCATCCCGGCGATCGACTCGCTCGACACCTTGGCGTTCTCACCCTCGTCCCAGACGATCGGCAGCGCATCGAGTGCGGTCTTCGCCTGCCACCAAGTGTCGGCGAGCACCGCGACGCCCGAGTCGCCGACCTGCACGACTTTCTTCACGCCCTTCATGCCGGCGACCTTCGCCGCCTCGAAGCTCTTCACCTTGCCGCCGAAGACCGGACAATCTTTGATCGCGGCATTGAGCATGCCGGGAAGCTTCAGGTCGGCCCCGTAGATCTGCTTGCCGATCACCTTGTCCATGGTGTCGAGCCGCTTCACCGGTTTGCCGATGAGCTTCCAGTCCTTCGGGTCCTTGAGCTTCACGTCCTTTGGCGGCTCCAGTCTCGCGGCGGCTTCGGCCACTTTGCCGTAGGTCGTCTTGCGCCCCGAGGGTTTGTGCGTGACGACGCTGTTCGAGGCGCTGCATTCGGAGGCCGGGACCTTCCACTCGTTGGCCGCTGCCTGCACGAGCATTTCGCGCGCCGCTGCTCCGCCCTTGCGCACGTATTCATGCGACATGCGGATGCCGCGGCTGCCCCCGGTCGAGAAGTCGCCCCACACGCGCTTGCGCGCGACGCTCTGGCCGGGAGTCGGGTATTCGGTCGTCACCTTCGCCCAGTTGCATTCGAGTTCCTCGGCGACGAGTTGCGCAAGCCCGGTGAGCGTGCCCTGACCCATTTCCGACCGGGCGATCCGAATGACCACCGTGTCGTCGGGGCGGATTACGACCCACGCGTTGATTTCGGGCGAGCCGTCGGCTGCACGCACGACCTCGGGGCCGAACGGCAGGCGCAGGCCAAGCGCGAGGCCTCCTCCGAGCGCGGCGCTGCCGATGATGAAGGAGCGGCGGGTGAATTTCGGCATGAATGTCATGGCTGCCTCCTTCACGCCTTGGCTGCGGCGTGGATTGCCGCGCGCACCTGCTGGAAGGTGCCGCAGCGGCAGATATTGGTGATGCTGGAGTTGATGTCGGCGTCGGTCGGTTTCGGTTTCTTCTTCAGGAGCGCCGCAACCGCCATGATCATGCCCGCCTGGCAATAACCGCACTGCGGTACTTCATGATCGAGCCACGCTTTTTGCACCTTATGCAGAGTGCGCCCTGCGGCAAGGCCTTCGATCGTGGTAATGCGCTTGCCTGCGGCCGCGCTGACTGGCAGCGAACACGAGCGCGCCGCGGCGCCGTCGATATGAACGGTGCATGCGCCGCACAGCGCGGCGCCGCAGCCGTACTTGGTGCCCGTGAGGCCCACTTGTTCCCGGATCACCCAAAGCAGAGGGGTGCTCGGGTCGACATCGACCTCGTGTGTTTTCCCGTTGATGGATAAGCGGATCATCCTGTTACCTCGCGGTGGTTTAAACGGTGCAAGATGGCAAACGCCCGCGCGCTCGCCAATATTCCGCGAGGGGCTGCGGCGCACAAAAAAAGACCGGTGCGCCGCCCCGAAAGTTCCTTCGGCGGCCGCGGCATCTGGCCCCGAAAGACGCCCGCTCGTCGGCGATGGGGCGGCCGGAGTCGGCTGCACCGACGCGCACGCAACACACGCCGCCCTGCTTCTCGATTCCGGTATTTGCCTGAGTGCCCCCGCCGGGCGCGTGCTGTGCCGCAGTGCGGTATGATGGCAATCAAACTAACGCGGGCCCCCGCTGCCAACATGGACAACTACGTTGTCTGGCTGATCGCCGGTTTTGTCTTGATCATTGCCGAGCTCGCCACCGGCACTTTCTTCATGCTCGTGCTCGGCATCGCCGCTTTCGCCGGCGCCGGTGTCGCGTATTCCGGATGGGGGCTCCCAATCCAGGCGATTTCGGCGGCCGCGCTTGCGGTTGCCGGCGTGGTCTGGGCGCAACGCTACCGCAAGCGCTCGGCAACGCCGCCGATGGCCGGGCTCGATGTCGGCCAGCCGGCTTTCTTCCAGTCCTGGGTGAACCGCAGCACGGGGCAGGCGCGGGTGAAGTACCGCGACGCGCTCTGGGACGCCGTCGTTTTGGGCGACGCCGCAGGGGAGCCCGGCGAAATGCTCATCATTATTTCCGTCGATGGCAACACGCTCAAAGTTTCCAAGAACAGGTCCGCGTGAGCGGCACGCGGATCGGAACGAGGATCCACTTCCCTGGGGAGGCAGCATGCTGGCGAAATTGATCGTGGTGGGAATCCTGACGGGCATCCTTTCGTCCTTCGAGTTGACTCGGGGCTGGACGATTCCGTTCTTCATCATCGCGCTGGCGGCGGTATTCGTCATCGAAGGCGTGCGCGTGGTGCCGCAGCAGAGCGCCTGGATAGTCGAGCGGCTGGGAAAATTTCATGAGGTGTTGCAGCCGGGGCTCAATGTCATCATCCCTTTTATCGATCGTGTCGCTTACCGGCACTCGCTCAAGGAGGTGCCGGCCGATGTGGCCGAGCAGGTGTGCATCACCAGGGACAACACGCAGCTCGCCGTCGACGGACTGATCTACTACCAGGTCACCGATCCGCGCCTTGCCTCCTACGGCACCTCCGATTACATGACCGCGATCACCCAGCTTGCGCAGACCACGCTGCGCTCGGAAGTCGGCAAGATGGAACTCGACCAGTCGCTGCAGAGCCGCGAGGAAATCAACCGCTCGGTCGTATCGGTGCTCGACGAGGCGGGCCGCTCCTGGGGCGTGAAGGTGCTGCGCTACGAGGTGAAGAACCTGACGCCGCCCGAGTCTATCCTGCGCGCGATGGAAAAGCAGATTACCGCGGAGCGCGAAAAACGGGCGGTGATCGCAAAGTCGGAGGGCGACAAGCAGCAGGAAATCAACGTCGCCGAGGGCGCAAAGCAGGCTTCGATCCTGAAGTCAGAGGGCGAGAAGACCGCACAAATCAACAAGGCGCAAGGCGAGGCGACCGCCATTCGGCTGGTGGCCGAGGCGACTGCGCATGCGGTCACTGCGGTAGCCGAGGCGATCGGCAGGGAGGGAGGCCAGCTGGCGGCAAACCTCAAGGTTGCCGAGCTCTATATCGACGCCTTCGGCAAGCTTGCCAAGACCGGCAACACGCTTATCGTGCCTTCCAATCTTTCGGACGTGGCTTCGGTCGTGTCCTCGGCGATGACGGTGCTGGACCGGACCAGGGCCGGCCCCGCAAGTCCGCTGGCATAGGGCCCCTCACGCGGCATAGCCGGCACCCAAGCGGTCGGTTGGTTTTGCCGTTTATCAATCTCCCCCTTTTCGTGCAGTTGCAAGCAACTGCACGAAAAGGGGGAGACGTACTTAGAGACCAAATCTCGCTAAATCTGTCAACAGTCAACCCGCAAGTGTCCAAATTGCGGACCGAGCCGGGCCCTAATGCGACATCACCACCGGTACCGTCATCGACTCCAGGATTGTTCGCGTCACCCCGCCCATCACCATTTCCTGAAGGCGCGAATGGCCGTAGCCGCCCATGACGATCAGGTCGCTGCCGAGGTCGGCGGCGCGCGAAAGCAGCTGGTTGCCTTCGTCTATGTCCTCGGCGCGGTAATGAGACACTTCGACCGGGACGCCATGGCGCGCCAGAAATAGCCCGATGTCCGCTCCCGGGACCTGCCCGTGGTCCGAGCCGCTAGGATTGAACACGACCACATTGACCGTGTCGGCCAGACGCAGCAGCGGAATCGCATCGGTCACCGCCCGCGTCGACTCGCGGCTCGCGTTCCACGCCACTAGTGTGCGTTTGCCCAGGCTCTCGAATTTTCCAACATACGGGATTATGAGCACCGGCCGGCCCGCGGCAAGGGTTATCAGCCCGGGAAACTCGGGGGCGATGCCTCCGTCGTCCGAGGGATCGGACTGGCCGAGGACGATCAGGTCGGCGTAACGCGCATGCAGCGCAACGGCGTCGAGGACGTCGTCAAAGGAATTGCGCCACTCGGTGCTGGTCAACCCTGCGCCTTCAACCGCTTTTCGGAAGACCGCTTCTGCTCGTTCGGCGCTTTCCCTGGCCGCGCGCTTCTGAAAGTCGAGAATGGAATTCCCGGCTTCGGCAACGGCGTAACTCGGCAAGGCAAAAACGGTCAGCGCGTGAAGGCCGACCAGATGGGCATTGTGCCGGCGCGCGAGCCCGATGGCGATAGTCAGGCGTGCGACGGCGCGTTCGCTGTTATCCATGTGAACGAGGATGGTTTTGTAGCTCACGTTAGCCCCCTTGTATTCAGCTTATGGAAATCATGGCACATTCGGCGCTCCCCGCCCTAGTGCTAAATCAGGCCGGCTTGATCGAGGTCAAGCCGCGCGCCGCCGGCGGCAGCTTAAGCCGTTTCGCGCGCCCGCTCCCTGGGCGCCGAGGCACTGCGGGGCGAGGCTTATTTCACCAAAACCGCGGATACGGGCTCCTGCGGGCCGGACGAAAGCCGGCATGTGCGGGCGGCCCCGGCACCGCCTGGAATCGGCGCAGGAACTGCTCGGGGGCGAACGTTTATCGCACCGGCGTCAGCGGCGGCTTGCCCTCAAAATGCGCGATCAGGTTGTCGAGGACGAGCTTACCCATCGCCGCGCGGGTTTCGTGCGTGCCGCTGCCCAAGTGCGGCTGCAGCACCACGTTTTGCATCGCCAACAAGGCTTCGGGGACCTTTGGTTCGTGTTCGAACACGTCGAGCGCCGCGCCGCCGAGCGCGCCCTGCTGCAGGCAGTTCACCAGCGCCTGCTCGTCCACCACCGATCCGCGCGCCACATTGACCAGGATGCCTCTCGGCCCCAACGCGCGCATGACCCTCTCGTCGACCAAGTGGAAGGTGTCCTTGCCGCCCGGCGTAGCGACGACGAGGAAATCGCAATCTTTCGCCAGATCGACCAGCTGCGCGTGGTAGGCAAACGGCGATTGGGGAATCGGCCGCCGGTTGTGGTAGGCGATGCTCATGTCGAAGCCGGCGGCGCGTCGTGCGATCGCGTGGCCGATGCGTCCCAGTCCCACGATGCCCAGGCGCTTCCTGCTCACTTTCTGCGCCGGGGGCAGAGGGCTCTTGAGCCAACCGCCGGCGCGCACATAGCGGTCGCCCTCGCACAGCCGGCGCGCCAGAGCGATGATCAGGCCGATGGCGAGATCCGCGACGCACTCGTTCATCACCGCGGGTGTATTGGTGACGATGACGTTTCGCCGTCTTGCGGCTTCGAGGTCGATCGGATCCACGCCGACGCCGAAGCTGGAAATGATCTCCAATTTGGGCAAAGCGCCGATCAATGCCGCGTCGGCGCCGTCATTGGGAAACGCAGTCGTCGCGATCGCGCGCACGCGCTCGGCGCAGGAGGCGATCAGCGCTGTCCGGTCCGAAGCGAGCCAAAGCTTGTGCGTCGTGAACTCACGATCGAGATCCTCGATCGTGGCGGGGTACATCGGACCGACGACCAGCACATCAGGTTTCATGGCGATTCATCCCGGAAGGTCTTCCAATAAACGTGCGAGTCGAGTCGGTACGATTCGCTTGGAACTGTTTCATAGGCACGTGGGCCATGGACCGGCACTTCATGCCGAACGAGAAAGGCATTTTACCCCGCGGCATTAAGAGCCTATTTCGGGTAACGCATCGGCTTTCGCTCCGTTTCCAGCCTCGGCGGTCGAAATCGCGCTCGCCCTTGCCCGGGGCTGCACAATGGTCTATCGTTTTGTGACCGATCTCACACGCGCCCTCGGGTCGTTGAACGCGCAGGCCGGGAATCACAAAGGAGCAGACCCTATGAGCAAGAAAAGCAGGGGGCCAACACCGAAAATCATCCGGCCCGACGACATCGATCCGCACCACAACTGGGCGCGTCCGATTCAGGCGCCAGGCCACAACCAGGTCGATTTCGAGGAGCGCATCAATTTCCGCCGGCTGCACGACTATCGCCTGGCGCGCGTGCGCGCCGCGCTTTCCGGGTCGGGGCTGGGCGCGCTGCTGAGCTTCGACCAACACAATATCCGCTACACCACGAGCACCGTCATAGGCGAATGGGCCCGTGACAAGCTGACGCGCTATTCGCTGCTGACCGGCAACGGCGATCCGTATATCTGGGACTTCGGTTCGGCGGCCAAGCACCATCGCCTGTATGCGCCCTGGCTGCACAACGACCACTGCCGCGCCGGACTCCTCGGGATGCGCGGCGCGGTGGGCAGCGACATCACCTTGTTTCGCGAGGCCGCCAAGGAAATCAAGGCGATCCTCGTCGCCGAAGGCGTAGGCGACATGCCCCTGGGCGTGGACGTGGTCGAGCCGCCGATGTTGTTCGAACTGCAGAGAATCGGCATCGAAGTGCGCGACGGCCAGCAGGCGATGCTCATGGCGCGCGAGGTCAAGAACATCGACGAACTGACGCTGCTCAACATGGCCTCTGCCATGGTCGACGGCGTCTACCAGGATATCGCCGAGGCGCTCAAGCCTGGCGTGCGAGAGTCGGAAATCGTCGCACTCGCCACCGGGCGCCTGTACGAGATGGGCTCGGACTGCGTCGAGGCCATCAATTCGATTTCGGGCGAGCGCTGCTCGCCGCATCCGCACAACTTCACCGACCGGCTGATCCGGCCCGGCGACCAGGCGTTCTTCGACATCATCCAGTCCTTCATGGGCTATCGCACCTGTTATTACCGCACTTTCAGCGTCGGTCGGGCGACCGCGCCGCAGCGCAGCGCCTACAGAAAGGCACGCGAATGGATGGACAAGGCAATCGATCTGTTGCGTCCGGGCATGTCGAGCGACAAGATCGCGAAGACCCTGCCCAAGGCGAGCGATATCGGTTTTGCGAGCGAAATGGACGCCTTCGGACTCAATTTCTGCCATGGGCTGGGGCTCGGCCTGCACGAACGTCCCCTGATCTCGCGGCTCAATTCGTTCAAGGAGCCGATCGAGCTCAAGGCGGGCATGGTGTTCGCCGTTGAAACCTATTGCCCGGCCACCGACGGCGTATCGGCAGCGCGGATCGAGGAAATGGTGATACTCGGTCCGAAAGGGCCGCAGATCATTTCGCTCTATCCGGCCGAGGAACTCCCGATTGCGAACCCGTATTGACCACGGACGAGTTTATTGTTGACAAATGTGGCAAAAATTGGGTTTCTAAATGCGTCTCCCCGTTTTCGCGCAGTTGCTCGCAACTGCGCGAAAACGGGGAGATTGATAAACGGCAAAACCAGCTTCCATGGTTCCGGCTCGTCCGGGTTAGGGTATTGACGGCGTGATGCGGCCGCGGGCGTCGGGCCAGTCACCAACGGCGGCATTGAAATGCCGCTCAACTGATCGATTTTTGACAGAGGAAACCGCAACAAGATGATCACGAAAACACTCAAACTTGGCTGGATCGGCACCGGCCGCATGGGCTTCGCGATGGCGCAGCGGCTGGTACGGGGCGGCTGCGATCTCACGGTGTGGAACAGGACGCGAGCCAAGGCCGAGCCGCTTGCCGAGGAAGGCGCGCGAATCGCGAATCATCTGAGCGAGCTGTCCGCCTGCGACGTCGTGTTCTGCATGGTTGCCACTTTCGACGATGTGGAGGAAGTGGTGTTCGGTCCCCAGGGCCTGTTGTCCAAGTCTCGCCCGGGCAAGGGCCCAGCGCCGCGCATGCTCGTCGAATGTTCTTCGATCTCGCTCGAGGGTTCGGCCGAATTGCGTTCGCGCCTGGCCGAATTCGGCACGCAGATGCTGGCTGCGCCGGTCTCGGGCAATGCCAAGGTGATCAAGGCCGGCAAGATCAGCTTCGTCTGCTCCGGACCGAAGACCGCCTACGACGAAGTTGCGCCGCTGCTTGCGCACATCGGGCCGAGTTCTTCCTATGTCGGCGAGGGCGAGCTCTCGCGCATCGTGAAGATCTGCCACAACGTCATGCTCGGCGTGGTGACGCAATGCATGGCCGAGATCACGGTTCTGGCGCAGAAAGCGGGCGTGCCCAGGCACGCTTTTCTCGAGTTTCTCAATCAGAGCGTGATGGGCTCGATGTTCACGCGCTACAAGACTCCGGCCTTCGTGAATCTGGACTTCAAGGTCACGTTCACTCCGTACCTGCTTCGCAAGGATCTGGATCTGGGCCTTGAGGCCGGGCGCAAGTACGAGGTGCCGATGCCGCTCGCATCGATTAGCCGTGATCTGGTCCAGTCCATGATGGGAAACGGAATGGCCGATCAGGATTTCGCCACGCTGCTGGTGCAGCAGGCCAAGGCTTCCGCGCTCGAACTCGAGCCCGAGAACGTGCCGGTGAGCGACGGTCTGCACTGATTGGAGCGGGCGGTTGGATCGGAGGATCGCGACGCCTCAGGAGTTCAGCGTATTCGTGCGGCGTGAGCCCGAGGACTACGCGAGGATCATCAAGGCTGCGCGGATCAAAGTCGTCACAGATCGAACAGCGCGTCGATTTTTGCCGCGCAGATGAAGTCGTTGTCCGAGAGCCCGCCGATAGCGTGGGTCCAGTATTCGACCCGGACGCTGTTGTAGCCGACGATCAGATTGGGATGATGGTCCTCGCGGTGCGATACCCAGGCGACGGCATTCACGAATGCCAGCGTCTGGTAGTGATCCTTGAAACCGTAGACTTTGAAGATCCCGAGGCCCTCGCGCCCCCATCCGGGGAGTCCCTTGAGCAGCGGGCCGACCTGGGCTTCCGTCAGAGGTGCGACACCACCCTCGCAGGGCGCGCATTTTCGGCGGACAAGCTCCTGTGCGACTGTTGACATGGATGAGTCTCCGCGCGTTCTGTTGCCCATATTATGCGCAGGTTCGCACTGGCGCGCCATATCGGTTGGGGAAGCCTTGGTGGCGTATACTGCGACGGATTCAGGATTCAGGATTCAGGATTCAGGATTCAGGATTTAGGGAAGTTAGCCACGCGAAGCGCGGCCCCTCAATCCTAAATCCCAGATGTTTCGGACACCAACCAGGAAAGGCACTGTCATGAACGAGGCTTATATTTGCGACGCCGTGCGCACTCCGATTGGGCGCTATGGCGGTGTTTTATCCAGCGTCCGAACCGACGATCTGGCTACGCTGCCGATCAAGGCGCTGATGGCGCGCAACGCCAAAGTCGATTGGGGCGCGGTGGACGACGTCCTTTACGGCTGCGTCAATCAGGCCGGCGAAGACAACCGCAACGTCGCGCGCATGGCGCTGCTGCTTGCCGGACTGCCCAAGGAGGTCCCCGGTGCCACCATCAACCGACTGTGCGGCTCCAGCCTGGACGCGGTCGGGACCGCGGCGCGCGCGATCCGACTGGGCGAGACCGCGCTCATGATCGCCGGCGGCGTGGAGTCCATGACACGCGCACCGTATGTCCTCCCCAAGGCCGAGAGCGCATTTTCGCGCTCGGCACGCATCGAGGACACGACCATCGGCTGGCGGTTCGTCAATCCGATGATGAAGGCGAAATACGGCATCGACTCGATGACCGATACCGCAGAAAACGTCGCGGAGGAATTCAAAGTGTCGCGTGCCGATCAGGACGCGTTTGCTCTGCGCAGCCAGCAGCGCTGTGCGCGGGCGCAGGCGGCGGGGTTTTTCGCCGGCGAGATCGTCCCGGCACCGATTCCGGGCAAGAAAGGAGCGGTCACCCTGGTCGAGCGCGACGAGCATCCTCGCCCCGATACCACACCCGAATCGCTCGCGAAACTCAAAGGCGTGGTCAAAGAGAGCGGTACGGTGACCGCCGGCAATGCCTCAGGGGTCAATGACGGCGCCTGCGCGCTTATCCTCGCTTCGGAGGCGGCCGCCCAGCGAAACGGCTTGACGCCCAGGGCGCGGGTACTGGCCATGGCCACGGCCGGGGTCGCACCGCGCATCATGGGCGTGGGACCTGCCCCGGCGACACGCAAGGTTCTGGCGATCGCGGGACTGAAACTCGCGCAGATGGATGTGATCGAATTGAATGAGGCTTTTGCGGCGCAAGCGCTCGCCGTGACGCGCGAACTGGGTCTGGCCGATGATGCGGCGCACGTGAATCCGAATGGCGGCGCGATCGCCATAGGCCATCCGTTGGGGGCCTCCGGTGCGCGCCTGGTGACCACTGCGGTCAGCCAGCTGCACGCGATCGGCGGACGCTATGGGCTGTGCACGATGTGTATCGGCGTCGGCCAGGGTATTGCGCTGATCGTGGAGCGCGTTTGAAGCGGTCGTTCGGCGCGGCGAGCGCCAGCGTTCTGCGCAATTGCGCTGGTGGACGCCCGCAATCGCCAGGAGCATTAGATGCATACTGAAGTACATGTCCACGGTACCGTGCCGCTTCGATCGGGCGCTTCGCAAGCCGAACTCGAGCAGGCGCTCGCGCCATGGCTCGACTATGTCGATATCGAAAGTCTGTCGGAGGCGCGCAGCGCCAACCAGGACGAGCCCGGCGTTGTATTCGACAAGCGGCGCCGCGTGCTGGAGATTTGCTGGACCGGCTGGGTGGGGCGCAATTTCCAGCGCGCCCTTGATGCCGCCTTCGACGCGCTGTCGCCTTACGCGGAGGAGGCCGCCGGCGTCGAGGTGACCTATTACCACGAGGACGGGCGCGACGAGCGCGGCATGGCCTTTGTCGGGCCGACGCCCGAATCGATCCTGGATGCGCAGCGGCGTGCCATGAATGAAGATCTCACCGCGCTGCTTTCGCGCCATTTCGGCGAAGCGGAAATCGGTGAAGTGGTAGGGCTCGTGAACCAGCTCTTCGATCGGCGCTGGGCCGAAGGAGCGCCGACGCGTGAAACCGACGTGAGTGAGCGCACTCCGCGTAGCCCCGGCAAGCGCCACCTGCACTGAACGGTGCTGCTGCGTGCGCAGCAGCACCGACACCAGATTCGCCAACCCCTTGCTCTTCCCCAAATCCTAGATCCCGGGCCCCGAATCGGGCTCTGGCCAGGCGATTTCCGGCGGCCTGCTTTGCCCAATGCTAAGGTTTTACTTTCGCTTTAGCTCCTATCTCATTTATTTTTCTAATCTATTCTATTTATATCATTTCTAACAAAAGTGACTTAAGTGCCTGTCTCAACTTAAAATTTTTTGTTTGGCACCCCTTGACCCCCTCTTTTGCTTGCACTAAAGTGGGGATAAGTAGAATTCGGTGGGAAAAATTGGTATTTCCTGCCTCAAAAAAGGGGGGGCCGTGTTTCAGGGGGCGACTGAACTCAGTCTTGATGCCAAGGGCAGGCTCGCTGTCCCTACACGGCACCGCGAAGCGCTTGCTTCGGCAGGAGCGGTAGTACTTACTGCTCACCCCGACGGCTGTCTCCTTCTCTATCCAATTCTTGCCTGGGAACCGATTGGTTCCCGAATCCAATCGCTATCAAGCTTTGACCCACAGGCGCGCTGGTGGCAGCGACTGCTGGTGGGCCATGCCGAAGAGATCGTGCCCGACGCCCAGGGCAGGATTCTGATCTCTCCGGCGCTGCGCAAACGCGCCACGTTGAGCAAGAACGTAATGCTCATTGGCCAGGGAAGCCATTTCGAGGTCTGGGACGTCGCACTCTGGGAGGAGAAGCTCGCGCAGGCTCTCACCCAGGTCAGTTCGGCGTCGCCGCTGGGTAATGAAACCTTCTCCCTGTGACCACGAACCATGTGCCGGTTTTGCTCAATGAAGCCGTCGAGGCGCTGGCTATCGCGCCGGGTCCGCGCTCTGAAGGCACTTACGTTGACGCGACCTTCGGGCGCGGCGGGCATGCGAGGCTGATTCTCGATCGGCTCGGCCCCGGGGGCCGGCTGATCGCGCTTGACCGGGACGCGGACGCTGTGGCGGCGGGCAGTTCGATCGGCGACCCCCGCCTCACGCTGATGCAGGCGTGGTTTGGGAGTCTTGAGCAGACGCTGCATTCGCTTGGCGTGGGGAAAGTCGAGGGGGTGTTGCTGGACTTGGGGGTGTCCTCGCCGCAACTGGACGACGCGAGGCGGGGCTTCAGTTTCCGGTTCGATGCGCCGCTCGATATGCGCATGGACCGCAGTCGAGGGGAAACGGCAGCGCAGTGGCTGGCACGGGCGACCGAGGCGCAGATAAGGGAGGTAATAAAAACCCATGGGGAAGAACGGTTTGCTGCACAGATTGCAAAGGCGATTGTTGCTGTACGGCAAAGGGGGCCCATTACCAGGACCCGGCAACTTGCCGATATCGTGGGTGCGGCCGTCCGGACGCGTGAGCCTGGACAGGATCCGGCGACGCGGACGTTTCAAGCTCTACGGATTCACGTCAATCAGGAGCTTGAGGAGCTGTCGCTAGTGCTGCCACAGGCGCGTTCAATTCTCGCGGTCGGAGGCCGGCTTGTGGTGATCAGCTTCCACTCCCTCGAGGACCGGATCGTGAAGAACTTTGTCCGCGATTCGGCGCATCCGGGGGGCGTGCCCGAGCGTCTCGCGCTGCGCGAGCGCGAAATGCCGCCGCCGAGCATGCGCGCTATAGGAAAACCGCTGCGACCGACGCCAGCCGAAACAAGCGCGAATCCACGCGCCAGAAGCGCGATGCTGCGGGTGGCGGAGAAGATCGCTTAGGGACCGGCCATGCGCACCTCCTACCTAGGGCTGACCCTACTGCTGCTCGCCACCGCTAGCGCTTGCGCGCTCGGTCTTGTGAACTCGCAACACAAGGCGCGCAAGCTCGTCACCGAGCTCGAGCATGAGCAGGAACGCGCCCGTTCCCTCGATGTCGAATACGGGCAGCTGCAACTGGAACAGTCGACCTGGGCGATGCACGCGCGTGTGGAGAAAATCGCAACCGGGTCGCTGCGCATGCGCGCGCCGGAGGCCAAGCGCACTCAAATCGTCGAGTACAGCGCACCTGCGGATGCTCCGCGTGAGGCCGGAGCGGCACGGTGAACTTCTCCACCAGCCCGGTTCTTGTACTGACGCTGCCGGTGTGGCGTTCGCGTTTCCTGGTGCTGATTTTTCTCGCCGGTTTCGCGGTGCTCGCCGGACGTGCGGTGTACCTTCAGGGTTTACGCAATGAATTCCTGCAGGCCGAGGGCGAGTCCCGCTACGGCCGCGTATTGCCGATCAACGCCAACCGCGGGCGAATTACCGACCGTCGGGGCGAGGCTTTGGCGATCTCCACTCCGGTCAAGTCGATCTGGGTAATCCCGGAGGAGACGCAGCTGAGGCCCGAGCAGCTCTCCCGCTTGGCCGCGTTGCTGGAGCTCGCGCCGCAGGAGATCCGGCGCCGCATCGATGGAGCGAGCCGGGACTTTGTCTACATAAAGAGGCAGATCCCGCCGGAATTGGCCGATCGGGTCGCCGAAATGCGCATTCCCGGGCTGTTCCAGGTGCGCGAGTACCGCCGCTATTATCCGGGTGGTGAAGTGATGGCACACGTTCTTGGCTTCACGGGGGCAGAAGACGTCGGACAAGAAGGCGTCGAGCTTGCATTCCAGGGCCACCTTGCCGGCAAGTCCGGCAGCCGTCGCGTGATTCGCGACCGGCTCGGTCAGATCGTCGAGGACGTCGAGGGCATACGCGCCGCGCAGGAGGGGAAAGACCTCCAGTTGGCGCTCGACGCCAGAATACAGAACCTTGCGTTCTCGCAGCTCAAGAGCGCGATCGCCGAGCATCACGCCAAGGCCGGCGGCATCGTGGTGATCGATGCCGCGACCGGCGAGTTGCTCGCGCTCGCGAATCATCCCACCTACAACCCCAACAATCGCACGCGGCTCACCGGCGCGCAGCTCAGAAACCGCGCCTTCACCGACACATTCGAACCCGGCTCGACGCTCAAGCCGTTTACGGTTGCGGCGGCGCTGGAGGCCGGCCGAATGACGCCGCGGACGCCTATCCAGACCTCACCCGGAAGCCTGACGATCGGGAAAGCGACCATTCGCGACGCGCATGCGTCAGGAGTGCTCACGGTCGAGCAGGTGATCCAGAAATCGTCCAACGTGGGTGCAGCGAGGATTGCTCTTTCCCTGCCTGCCGAGTCGATGTGGAACATGTTCCGGGCGGTAGGATTCGGCGCCGTGCCCGGACTCGGTTTTCCCGGAGAGGCCTCCGGCAGGGTGCGCCCGCACCAAAGCTGGCGCCCGATCGAGCAGGCGACGATGTCCTACGGGCACGGCATCTCGGTGTCATTGGTGCAGCTTGCGCGCGCCTACAGCGTGTTCGCACGGGAGGGCGAACTCGTGCCCCTGTCGCTCACCAGGATCGACGCGCCTCCGGTGTCGCAACGCGTGCTCTCGGCCGACACCGCGCGAGCGGTGCGCCACATGTTGGAGCTCGCCGTGCAGTCGGGCGGGACGGCGCCGCGCGCGCAGATCATGGGTTATCGCGTTGCCGGCAAGACCGGCACCGCGCACAAGCAGGAAAACGGCGGCTACGCCGCGCGCAAGTACGTTTCTTCATTCGTCGGATTCGCGCCGGCTTCGAATCCGCGCCTGGTAGTCGCGGTGATGATCGATGAACCATCGAACGGCCAGTACTACGGCGGCGCGGTAGCCGCGCCGGTGTTTGCGCGCGTCATGGAGGGTGCCCTGCGCATTGCGGGCGTGGCGCCGGATGCGCCCATGAAACCGATCGAATTGCCTCCCGAAAGCGAGGTCGCGAAGGAAAGCATTTGAGAAGCAGGTGAGCGTGTGCAAAACAAGGCGATTGAAATACTCGGCCGGCTGCGCGATGCGGGCGTCGTGGTGAAAGAACTCGCCACCGACAGCCGCCGCGTGCGCGCGGGCGACGTGTTCCTCGCCTATCCAGGGGCGCGCCAAGACGCTCGCGAGTTCATATCGGGCGCCATCGCCAATGGCGCCGCGGCGGTGTTGTGGGAGCAGGCCGGTTGCGAGGCGAACCAGGACTGGCGCGTGCCGAACTTCGCTGTCGAAAACCTGCGCGAGCTTGCCGGGCATCTTGCACACGAGGTCTATGGCCGGCCCTCGGAGAAGCTCTGGGTGATCGGTATCACCGGAACCAATGGCAAGACTTCCTGCAGCCAGTGGTTGGCGCAGGCCTGCGAAGCCTGCGGCGCGCGTACCGCGGTGATCGGCACCCTGGGAATCGGTTTTCCCGGCGCCCTCGATGAAAGCATCAATACGACGCCCGATGCCGTGCTGGTGCATCGCTCGCTCCAGCGCCTGCACGCCGCCGGCGCTCAGGGCGTGGCGATGGAGGTCTCCTCGATCGGGCTCGATCAGGGACGTGCCAACGGTGTCGCCTTCGGGGCGGCGCTGTTCACGAATCTCTCTCGCGACCACCTCGACTATCACGGCGACATGGAGCACTACGCGCGTTCGAAACAAAAACTGTTCCTCATGCCGGGGCTCAAGAACGCGGTGGTCAATCTCGACGACGTGCAGGGGGTGCACATCGCGCGCATGCTCGCGGGCCGCGGTGTCAACCGCGCCGGCTACAGCTGTTTCGAAGAGGTCGCTGCTCGTTCAGGACTGGAGCGCTTCGTCGAGGCGCACCGCATCAGCTTATCGGCGCAAGGCACCGCATTCGAAATAATGAGTTCCTGGGGCGAGGCGCGCGTCACGACGCCGCTGCTCGGGCGCTACAACGTGTCCAATCTGATCGCCGTGCTGGCGACTATGCTGGTGTCGGGGGTCCCGTTCGACGACGCAGCGGCGGCGCTGGAGAAACTCTCGAGCGTGCCGGGGCGGATGGAACGAATAGGCGGCGGCGCACGCCCGCTCCTCGTGATCGACTATGCCCACTCGCCCGATGCGCTGGAAAACGTCGCCAGCGCCCTCAAAGACGTTGCGCTCGCGCAGGGCGGCCGGCTCTTCATCGTGTTCGGCTGCGGCGGCGAGCGCGACCGCGGCAAGCGGCCGCTGATGGGTGCGACGGCATCGCGTCATGCCGACCATATCATCGTGACCAGCGACAACCCGCGCGGCGAGGACCCGCTTGCGATCATCGACGAAATCGCCGCCGGAATCACGCTCGCCTATGAGGCGATTGCCGACCGGCGCGAAGCCATCGGCGCGGCGGTGAGCGCGGCGCGCGCGGGCGACGTCGTGCTGCTCGCGGGCAAGGGCCACGAGACCCATCAGGAAATCGGCGGACGCAAGCTGCCGTTCTCGGACGCCCGCGAAGCGCACGCAGCACTCTCCAGGTGGGCGCAATGATGAGCGTGGCTCAAGCGGCGCTGGCGATCGGTGGGCGCGCGCAGGGCGCGCCGGTGCGCTTTTCCAGCGTGTCTTCCGACAGCCGCGCGATCGAGGCCGGCGCTCTGTTCGTGGCGCTGCGCGGCGAACGCTTCGACGGACATGACTTCATCGATGCTGCGCGCGAGCGCGGCGCAGTGGCGGCCATGGTGGATGAGCAGGATTCAGGATTCAGGATTCAGGATGCGGCGATTCCGGTGCTTGTCGTCGACGACACGAGGGCCGCGCTCGGGCGGCTGGCGGCGCACTGGCGTTCCGGGTTCAACGTCCCGCTGGTTGCGGTAACGGGAAGCAACGGCAAGACCACGGTGAAGGAGATGATCGCCGCTATATTCGCGGCGCACTTCGGTGCAAAGGACGCTCTGGCAACCGAAGGAAATCTGAACAACGACATCGGCCTGCCCCTCACGCTGCTGCGCCTGCGAGCGAATCATCGCGCCGCGGTGGTCGAACTCGGCATGAATCATCGCGGCGAGACCGCTTTGCTTGCGTCGATTGCCAAGCCCACGGTGGCCCTGATCAACAACGCGCAGCGCGAACATCAGGAATTCATGCAGGGCATTGCCGAGGTCGCGCGCGAGCATGGCGATGTCCTGGCGTCGCTGCCGGCAAGCGGTGTCGCGGTGATCAACGCCGACGACGCGTTTTGCGACTATTGGCGCACGGTTGCCGGAGGCAGACCGGTGCGCGACTTCGGTCTCGAGCGGCCCGCCGCGGTTTCCGGCCGCTACGAGCTTACCGATTTGGGCGCCGAGGTCGATCTGAGTGCGCCCGAGGGCCGAATCGCTTTCCCGATTTCTGTCGCCGGCGTGCATAACGTGCGTAACGCCGTGGCCGCCGCGGCAGCCGCGACCGCGGCCGGCGCGAGCCTCGAGTCGGCCGCTGCGGGGCTATCGGCGTTTCGCGGCGTAAGAGGCCGCCTGCAGGCGAAACCGGGCAGGAACGGTTGCACGGTCATCGACGACACCTACAACGCCAACCCGGACTCGGTGCGTGCGGCGATAGAGGTGCTCGAGCGCATGCCGGGACGGCGCATCCTGGTGTTGGGCGACATGGGCGAGGTGGGCGAGCAGGGCGAGGCGTTTCATCGCGAGGCCGGCCGGTTCGCCGCGCAGATGGGCATCGACGAGCTGCTCGCCACCGGAGAACTCGCGCGCCACGCCAGCGGCGAATTCGGTCCAGGTGGAATCTGGCACGCACGGATCGAGGATCTGTGCGCCCAGGTGCGCTCGAGGGCGGTCCCGGGTGCTGCGATTCTGGTGAAGGGCTCGCGCTTCATGCGCATGGAGCGCGTCGTGGCCGCGTTGGCGCCGGAGGACAAGAGCTGATGCTGCTGACACTGGCCCAGTGGCTCGCGCAAGATGTGCGCGCCTTCAATGTCTTTTCGTACATCACGCTGCGCTCGGTGCTCGCCTGCCTGACCGCCCTGGCCATCTCGCTCGTGGCCGGCCCCGTCGTTATCCGCAAGCTCGCCGCGTACAAGATCGGGCAGGCCGTGCGTAGCGACGGCCCCAAGTCCCATTTGACCAAGGCCGGTACGCCTACGATGGGCGGCGCGCTGGTGCTGATCTCGGTCCTCATCACCACGCTGCTGTGGGGCGACCTTTCGAACCGGTTCGTCTGGATCGTGCTGCTGGTGACATTCGGCTTCGGCGCCATCGGCTGGATCGATGACTACCGCAAGGTCGTGCAGCGCGATCCCAGGGGCCTGTCGGCGCGCTCAAAGTTCCTCTGGTCTGCGCTCATCGGGCTGGGCGCGGCGGTCTATCTCGCCTTCGCGGTATCGGTTCCCACACCCGAGGGAATTCTCCATCTGTTCATGTCCTGGGTGCGAAGCGGCTTCGAGATGAACTTGCCGCCCAAGGCTGACCTGATCCTGCCGTTCTTCAAGAACATCGCCTATCCGCTGGGCGTGTGGGGCTTCATCACGCTCACTTTCTTCGTCATCGTCGGCACCAGCCACGCGGTCAACCTGACCGATGGGCTCGACGGCCTGGCCATCATGCCGGCGGTGATGATCGGCGGGGCGCTCGGAATTTTCGCCTACGTCGCCGGCAACGCCGTGTATTCCAAGTATCTGCTCCTGCCCTACATTCCGGGGGCCGGCGAACTCACAGTGATATGCGGCGCTTTGGCCGGCGCCGGGCTTGGCTTTCTCTGGTTCAACGCCTATCCCGCCGAGGTATTCATGGGCGACGTGGGCGCTCTCGCCATCGGCGCGTCGCTTGGCACGATCGCGGTGATCGTGCGCCAGGAGATCGTACTTTTCATCATGGGCGGCGTGTTCGTCGCGGAAACGCTCTCGGTGATGATCCAGGTCCTGTATTTCAAGTGGAGCGGCGGCAAACGCATCTTCCGCATGGCGCCTCTGCACCACCACTACGAACTCTCGGGATGGAAGGAATCGCAGGTGGTGATCCGCTTCTGGATCATCACCATGATGTTGGTGCTGTTCGGGCTGTCGACGTTGAAACTGCGGTGAGGCGCGAGGGGCAGGGAGTGAGGAATCAGGAATGAGGGCGATTCGACGAACGAAGCGCGACTCAATCCCAAATCCCGAATCCTGAATCCTGAATTTCGATGGACTTTGCCGGAAAGAGGGTATTGGTGCTGGGACTGGGTGAGACCGGTTTATCGATGGCGCGCTGGCTTCGCAGCCGCGGGGCCTTCGTGCGCGCCGCCGATTCGCGGCCTGCCCCGCCCTGCCTTGCGCGCGTGCGGCAGGAGCTGCCCGAGCTCCAGGTGCACTGCGGCGGGTTTCCGCAAAGTGTTTTTTCGGGAATCGATCTCGTCGCGATCAGCCCCGGCATTGCGCTCGCCGACCCGGCGGTAAGAGGCGCGCTAGCGCGTGGAACCCCTGTCGTCGGGGATATCGAACTTCTGGCGCAGGCGCTGCGCGCTCAGGCAGCCGCGCCGGTGCTCGCAGTCACCGGCACCAACGGCAAGACCACCGTCACCGCGCTCGTCGGGGCGATGTGTGCGGCGGCAGGGCTCGATTGCGAGGTCGCCGGAAATATCGGCCCGGCGGCGCTCGATGCGTTGTTCCGCCGCGAGACTGCGGAACGCCGTCCGGCGGTATGGGTGCTGGAACTATCGAGCTTCCAGCTCGAGACGACCTATTCGCTCGAACCGGCGGCTGCGGCGATGCTCAATCTCACCGAGGACCATCTCGATCGCTATGCCTCTATCGAGGACTACGGCGAGGCCAAGGCGCGCATCTTCGCGGGGGGCGGGACCCAGATACTCAATCGCGACGACCCGCGCTCGCTGGCAATGAGGATCGCGGGACGGAAAGTCTTGACCTTCGGACTCGATGCGCCGCCGACTGCGGTCGACTTCGGCCTGATAGCGCGCGACGGGGCGACCTGGCTGGCACAGGGCGGCAACGCGCTGATCGAGATCGGCGCGCTGCGGATCGCAGGATTGCATAACGCATCGAACGCGCTCGCAGCGCTGGCGCTGTGCCACGCGCTCGGGCTGCCCTTTGCGCCGCTGCTCGATGCGCTGCGTGAATTCCGGGGCCTGCCGCACCGCGTCGAGCCGGTGGCGGAGATCGGCGGCGTGAGCTTCTACGACGATTCCAAGGGCACCAACGTCGGCTCCACGGCCGCGGCGCTGGCCGGGTTTTCGCATCTGGAGCGTAGCCGCGGGTCCAAGGTGGTGCTGATAGCCGGCGGGGAAGGAAAGTCGCAGGACTTCGGTCCGCTGGCGAGCGCCGTGGCGAGGGCCTCGCGTTGCGTGGTGCTGATAGGACGTGATGCGCCCCGGATCGAAAAGGCGCTATCGGGTTCGGGCGTGCCCATACGGCGCGCCGGGAGTATGGAGGAGGCGGTTGCGCTCGCTGCGGCCGGCGCCCGCCCGGGAGACGTCGTGCTGCTGTCGCCGGCGTGTGCCAGTTTCGACATGTTTCGCGACTACAAGCATCGCGGCGAGATGTTCCGCGAGGCGGTGCTGAGGCTGGGTCATGGCAAGGCGCATTAGCTCCGGTCGCTCGCCGCTGGCCGAGTATGACGCGAGCCTGCTGTGGAGCGCGCTCATCCTGTTGACCCTCGGCTTGGTGATGGTGTATTCGGCCTCGATCGCGACCGCCGAGGCAAGCCGCTTCACCGGCGGCTCTTCGGCCTATTTCCTCACGCGCCACGCGCTGTTTCTCGCGGTGAGCGTGGTGGCCGCGATGCTGGCGTTCCAAGTGCCGATGCATCTTTGGCAGCGGCTATCGCGGTGGCTGTTTCTCGGCGGCGTGGTGCTGCTGGTGCTGGTGCTGGTGCCGGGTCTGGGGCGCGAAGTCAACGGCGCGCGCCGCTGGCTGTCGCTACCCATGATCAGCCTGCAGCCCTCGGAGTTCATGAAGCTCTTCGCGGTCCTCTACGCAGCCGACTACACGGTGCGCAAGTCGGCGCTCATGCACAGTTTCAAGCAGGGATTGCTGCCGATTCTCGCCATGATGCTGATGGTGGGCTGGCTGCTCCTGCGCGAGCCCGATTTCGGCGCCTTCGTCGTCATCAGCGCGATTGCGATGGCGATCTTGTTCCTCGGCGGCATGAACGCCAGGTGGTTTGGCGGACTGCTCGCGCTGCTCGCGATCGGCTTTGCCGGACTGGTGCTTTCCTCGCCCTACCGCATGCAGCGGATTTTCGGCTTCATGGATCCCTGGGCCGATCCCCTGGGCAAGGGCTATCAGCTTTCGCACGCGCTGATCGCTTTCGGGCGCGGCGAATGGTTCGGAGTCGGTCTGGGCGCAAGCGTCGAAAAGCTGCTTTATCTGCCGGAGGCGCACACCGATTTTCTCTTGGCGGTGATCGGCGAGGAGCTGGGCTTCGTCGGCGTCGCGCTGGTCATCGCGTTATTCGCATGGCTGGTGCTGCGCGCGTTTGCGATCGGGCGGCAATCGGTCAGCCTGGAGCGCCCCTATGCTGCTCTGGTGGCGCAGGGTATCGCGGTCTGGCTAGGGGTGCAGACGCTGATCAACATGGGAGTGAACCTGGGCGTGCTCCCGACCAAGGGATTGACCCTGCCGCTCATGAGTTTCGGCGGCACCGGCATCCTGACCAACTGCGCGGCGCTGGCCATCCTGCTGCGCATCGATTGGGAAAACAGACAACTCATGCGGGGGGTGCCCGCATGAGTTGTCTGTTTGGGCGGAGACTCACATGCGCGAAGCGCATGTTATGTCGGAGCCAAAACAAAAAGCTGATGCGGGGGGTGCAGGCGTGAGTGCAGCGATAAGAGCATGCAACGGACCATCATGATCATGGCCGGCGGCACTGGCGGGCACGTCTTTCCCGGGTTGGCGGTGGCCGATTTCATGCGCGAGCAGGGCTGGCGCGTGGTGTGGCTTGGCGCGCGCGCCGGAATGGAAGCGACGCTGGTGCCGGGGCGCGGCTACGAGATGGCGTGGTTGAGCTTCTCCGGACTGCGCAACAAAGGCCTGATCGCCTTTGCATTGCTGCCGACGCGGCTCCTGATCGCGTTTTGGCAGAGTGCGCGCGCAATTCGTGCCGCGCGGCCGGACGTTGTCCTGGGAATGGGCGGTTACGTGTCCTTTCCCGGCGGCATGATGGCTTCGCTTCTGGGACGCCCGCTGGTGATCCATGAGCAGAACTCGGTCGCGGGTTTGGCGAACCGAGTGCTCGCCCGCTGCGCCGATCGTGTCGTGGTGGCGTTTCCCGGCGCGCTCAAGGGCGCGCTCGTTGCAGGCAATCCGGTCAGGCCCGCCATCGCAGCGCTGCCTGCGCCGGCGGCACGCTATGGTGCGCGGTCCGGGCCCTTGAAGGTACTGGTCATCGGCGGAAGTCTGGGCGCCAAAGCGCTGAACGAGACCGTGCCGCAGGCGATCGCGCGCATGCCGAAAGACCAGCGGCCGGAGGTGACGCATCAGGCGGGTGCGCAGCACCTCGAAGTCCTGGCGCAGCTCTATCGCGACGCCGGTGTCGAGGCACGCGCGCTTGCATTCATCGAGGACATGGCCGCCGCGTACGCCGCGGCCGATCTGGTCATCTGCCGCGCCGGTGCACTGACGGTATCGGAGCTTGCCGCCGCCGGCGTGGCGAGTGTTCTGATTCCCTATCCCCATGCGGTCGATGATCATCAGACCGGGAACGCGCGCCGCCTTGCCGACCAGGGCGCGGCGGTGCTGCTGCCGCAGACGGAACTTTCCCCGGAGCGGCTGGCCGCGCTGCTCTCGGAGTTTTCGCGCGAACGCCTGCGCGAGATGGCGGAAAAGGCGCGGTCGCTGGCGCAGCCTGAAGCGGCGCGCAAAGTGGCCGAAGTGTGCATGGGTGCGGCGCGATGAAGCACAAAGTCAAGCATATTCACTTCGTCGGCATCGGCGGTTCGGGCATGAGCGGAATCGCCGAGGTGCTGCTCAACCTGGGTTACCTGGTGAGCGGCTCCGACCTCGCATCCAACGCGGCGACCGAGAGGCTCGTATCGCTCGGCGCCAAGGTGATGCCGGGTCACGCCGAAGGAAATATCTTCGGGGCTGACGCGGTGGTGGTGTCCACCGCGGTCAAGGCGGATAACCCGGAAGTCATCGCGGCGCGGGCGCGGCGCATCCCGGTGGTGCCGCGTGCGCTCATGCTTGCGGAGCTGATGCGCCTCAAGCAGGGCATAGCGGTGGCCGGCACGCACGGCAAGACGACCACGACCAGCCTGGTCGCGAGCGTGCTTGCGGAGGCCGGCCTGGATCCGACCTATGTGATCGGCGGCCGGCTCACCGCATCGGCTTCGAACGCCCGTTTGGGAGCGGGGGAATTCATCGTGGTCGAGGCCGACGAGTCGGATGCGTCGTTCCTGCACCTGCAGCCGGTGGCGGCAGTAGTGACGAATATCGATGCCGACCACATGGAGACCTACCAGCACGACTTCGCCAGGCTCAAACAGGCCTTCGTAGCGTTCCTGCAGAACCTGCCTTTCTACGGCAGCGCGATTCTGTGCATCGATGATGCAAACGTGCGCGAGATCATGCCGTTCGTGTCCAAACCGATTGTGACTTATGGCCTGCGCGAGGACGCGATGATCCGCGCGGTGGACATCGTCGCCGGGGAGCGCATGCGCTTTCGGGCCCTGCGCGAGGGTTCTGCCGCGCTCGATGTCGTGCTGAACCTTCCAGGGCATCACAACGTGCAGAACGCACTCGCCGCCATAGCCGTGGCCGACGAGCTCGGTCTTCCGGAGGCTGCGATCAGCAAGGCGCTGGCAGAGTTTCGCGGCGTGGGGCGGCGGTTCCAGCGCTGGGGCGAGATTGCGCTCGGGGGCGGGAAAGACGCGGCCGGCAGCTTCACCCTCATCGACGACTACGGCCACCATCCGGCCGAGATGCAGGCGACCTTGGCGGCAGCGCGCGGCGCATTCCCCGGCCGTCGCATCGTGCTTGCTTTCCAGCCGCACCGTTATACGCGCACGCGCGACCTGTTCGAGGACTTCGTGCGCGTGCTCTCCGGCGCCGACGCGCTGCTGCTCGCCGAAGTCTATCCGGCGGGCGAGCAGCCGATCGTCGCCGCGGACGGCAGGTCGCTGATGCGTGCTATCCGCGTGGCGGGAAAGATCGAGCCGGTCTTCGTCGAGAACATTACCGAGATGCCGGAGGCGATTCTGAATGCGGTGCGCGCCGGCGACGTAGTGATCACCATGGGCGCGGGTTCCGTCGGCGGCGTTGCTGCAAAGCTGGCGAAGGGCTCGGATTGAAGGACCGCACCAGCGAAACAAGCGCATGAATATGAGTGAACAGGAACACGTGGCAATGAGCGGACTGCGAGGCGAGCTGCGTCGCGACGAGCCGATGTCGAAGCATGTGACTTGGCGCGCCGGCGGCACCGCCGCGCGCGCCTATCTCCCCGCCGATTGCGAAGATCTGGCCGAATTCATGCGCCGCCTTCCCGAACACGAGCCGATGTGTTTTGTCGGGCTTGGAAGTAATTTGCTGGTCCGCGACGGCGGCTTCCGGGGCACGGTGATCCTGATGCACAAGACGCGCGCGGCGATTCGCCTCGAATCGTCGCCGACCGGCTTGCTCCCGTGTGTCTATGCCGAAGCCGGCGCGGCGAGTCCGAAGCTGGCGCGCTTTGCGGCCGAACATGCGATGGAGGGCGCGGAATTTCTCGCGGGCGTGCCCGGAACCGTAGGCGGAGCGCTGGCGATGAATGCCGGCTGTTACGGCTCGGAGACCTGGGAGTTCGTCGAGCGTGTTCGCACGATCGCCCGCCCCGGAGAGTTGCGCGAACGCGCGCGCGCCGACTTCGACATCGGTTATCGGCACGTGGGGCTGAAGGGCGCTCGATTGGGCGGGGACGAATGGTTCGCCGGTGCATGGTTTCGGTTTCGCGCCGGTGATGCCCCGCGCGCGAAAAAGCGCATTCGGGAGCTGCTTTCGCAGCGCGTGGCGACCCAGCCGCTCAATCATCCGAACGCGGGCTCCGTATTCCGCAATCCGCCGAACGATCATGCGGCGCGGCTGATCGAAGCCTGCGGCCTCAAGGGCTTTGCCATCGGCGGCGCGCGAATTTCCGAAAAGCACGCCAACTTCATCGTCAATCCGGACGGCCGCGCGAGCGCGGCCGATATCGAGGCGCTGATCGATCATGCCCGCAGGACCGTGCGGGAGCGTTTCGGCATCGCGCTTGTTCCCGAGGTGCGCATCGTTGGTTTGGAGACGCCGGCATGAGCGCGTTCGGCAAGGTGGCGGTGCTAATGGGCGGAAGGTCGGCCGAGCGCCCGGTGTCGCTCAAGAGCGGGAGCATGGTGCTTGCCGCATTGACCGGCCGTGGCATCGATGCGCATGCCTTCGATCCGAAGGAGCGCGGGCTGGAAGCACTCATTGCGGAGCGCTTCCAGCGCGTATTCATTGCCCTGCACGGCCGCTATGGCGAAGACGGCACCATTCAGGGCGCGCTCGAGCTGCTCGGCATCCCCTATACCGGATCGGGGGTGCTCGCCAGCGCCTTGGCGATGGACAAGTGGCGCACGAAACTTCTTTGGCAGGCCGCCGGCGTGCCGACGCCCCGTTGCGAGCTGCTCGAGCGCTCGAGCGACCTCGGCGCGGTCGTCGCGCGTCTCGGACTGCCGCTCATGGTGAAACCGGCGAACGAGGGTTCCTCGATCGGTATGAGCAAGGTGCGGGAGGCCTCGCAACTCGATGAGGCTTTCGCCCTTGCCGCCAATTATGACGATCTGGTTCTGGCCGAGCAGTTCATCGACGGGCAGGAGCTGACCGCCGGCATTCTCGGCGCCGAGGCGCTGCCGCTGATACGGCTCGAAACCCCGCGCGATTTCTACGACTACGACGCCAAATATGTCGCCAAGGACACGCGCTACGTCATTCCTTGCGGCCTGCCGCCGGAAACAGAGGCCGCGATCGGGCAGCAGGCCCTGCATGCGTTTGCCGCGCTCGGCTGTCGCGGCTGGGGGCGCGTCGATCTGATCCTCGACGCACACGGGCAAGCGCAGTTCCTCGAAGTCAACACCTCGCCCGGCATGACCGACCATTCGCTCGTGCCCATGGCGGCACGCCAAGCCGGACTCTCATTCGAGGACCTTTGCGTGCGCATTCTCGAGCTCGCCGGCAATGCCGGCAACGGAGGCGAGCGTGTGGAATGACCCGAGGATCCTCAACTCGGGCGCAAACGCGCTGCTGCTGGTCGCGTTGTTGAGCGCTTTGTTCCTGGGCGGCCGGGCGCTGGTGCAATCGCCGGCTTTTGCCCTGCGTGTCATCCAGGTGCAGGGCGACCTTCGGCATGTCGGGCGGATGCAGATCGTGGACGCCTTGCAGGGACGTGTCGCGGGCACGTTCTTCACCGTCGAGATCGAGGCCATCCGCACCATGTTCGAGTCTATCCCCTGGGTGCGCCGCGCCGAGGTGAGGCGCGTGTGGCCCGACCGGCTCGAAGTGCGGCTGGAGGAGCATGTGGCGCTCGCGCATTGGGGCCAATTGGCAGGCGAACGGCTGGTCAACGTGCAGGGCGAGCTGTTCTCGGGGCTGAGCGAGGCTGAGCTGCCGCTGCTTGCCGGGCCCAAGGGCAGTGAGCGGGAGGTGGTCCGGCGCTACGCGCTGTTCCGCGAGGTCCTCGCACCGCTTGCCCTGGAGCCGCGCCAGGTGCAGCTCAGCGCGCGCCGCGCCTGGCAGCTCCGTCTCTCCAATGGACTCACGCTGCAGCTGGGCCGCGACAACGACAAGGATCCCGTGCGCGATCGGCTGGCGCGGTTCGTCGAAGTCTATCCGCACACGCTGGCGCGGCTGGCGCGCCATCTCGAGCATGTCGATCTGCGCTACCCGAACGGCTTCGCGCTGCGGGTGCCGGAAATCGCCCGCAGCGAACCGCAAAGACCTACCCGGCGCCCCAAAGCATGAGCAAAGAGACCAAGAACCTGATCGTGGGTCTGGACATCGGCACCTCCAAGGTGGTGGCGATAGTGGGCGAATTGTTGCCCGAGGGCCGCATCGAGATCATCGGCATGGGCAGCCACGCCTCGCGCGGCCTGAAAAAAGGCGTCGTGGTCAACATCGAGGCCACGGTCAATGCCATTCAGCGCGCGCTCGAGGAGGCCGAGCTGATGGCCGATTGCAAGATTGCGCGCGTCTTCACCGGAATTGCGGGCAGCCATATCCGCAGTTTCAACTCCACGGGCATGGTCGCCATCAAGGGCAACGAGGTGACGCGGCTCGATGTCGCCCGTGTGATCGAGACCGCTCGCGCGATGCCGATACCGACCGACCAGCAGGTGCTGCACATTCTCACCCAGGAATTCATCATCGACGGCCAGGACGGGGTGCGCGAACCCCTTGGCATGAGCGGCGTGCGCCTGGAGGTGAAGGTGCACATCGTCACCGGTGCGGTGTCGGCGGCGCAAAACATCGTCAAATGCGTGCGCCGCTGCGGCCTGGAGGTGAACGACCTGATCCTGCAGCCGCTGGCTTCGAGTCTCGCAGTGCTCACCGAGGACGAGAAAGAACTGGGCGTATGCCTGGTCGACATCGGCGGCGGAACCACCGACATCGCCGTGTTCCGCGAGGGGGCGATCCGTCACACGGCCGTGATACCGATCGCCGGCGACCAAATCACCAACGACATCGCGATGGCGCTGCGCACGCCCACCGGTGAGGCCGAAGACCTGAAACTCGGCTACGGGTGCGCCTTGCGGCAGCTCGCCGATACCGGCGAAATGATTGAAGTGCCGGGTGTGGGCGACCGCCCGCCGAGGCAGCTTTCGCGTTCCATGCTCGCCGAGGTCATCGAGCCGCGCGTGGAGGAGCTGTATTCGCTGGTGCAGCAGGTGCTTCGCTCTTCCGGATACGAAGAATTGCTCTCCTCCGGAATCGTTCTGACCGGCGGCTCCGCGGTGATGCAGGGCATGGTCGAGCTGGGCGAGGAGATCTTTCACCAGCCGGTGCGCCTGGGCATTCCGCGCTACGCAGGAGGGCTCTCCGACTTTGCGCGCAGCCCGCGCTTTGCGACCGCTGTCGGACTGCTGCTCGAGGGTAAGACCCAAACCGAGCGCGGGTTGCTCGCACGCCAAGGCGGCTCGTTCAAGCAGGTTTTCGCCAGGATGAGGGAATGGGTTCAGCGGAATTTTTGATTTTGGGTGCGCGCGCCGAGATGTGCTTCGGCCGAAATCGTCGTTGCGGGTTGGCGGCGGGGGCGGCGACATCAGGCGCGCGCTGTATTGCGGGATTTTTTTCGGGGCGGTAGTCCTTAACAACGTTTCAGCGGAGGCGAGCATGCCATTTGAAATCATCGAACCACCACAAGTCGGGACCGTAATCAAGGTTATCGGCGTCGGCGGCGCCGGCGGCAACGCGGTCGATCACATGATCCGTTACGGCGTTTCCGGCGTCGAATTCATCGCCGCCAACACCGACGCGCAGGCCCTGCAGCGTGGCCAGGCCAAGGTCCAGGTGCAGTTGGGCGAGACCGGTCTGGGCGCGGGGGCCAAGCCCGAAGCCGGGCGCGCCGCGGCCGACCAGGCGCGCGATCAGATCATCGAGTGCCTGAGCGGTGCGCATATGGCCTTCATCACCGCGGGGATGGGCGGCGGCACGGGCACCGGGGCAGCACCGGTCATCGCCGAAATCGCGAAGGAAATGGGCATCCTCACCGTTGCGGTAGTGACCAAGCCGTTCTCGTTCGAAGGCGTGCGGCGTCTGCGCGCCGCGGAATCGGGCATCGACGAACTCGCGCAACATGTCGACTCGGTGATCGTTATCCTGAACGAAAAACTCGAGGAAGTGCTGGGCGAGGATGTGACTATGGAAGAAGCGTTCGCTTCGGCCGACGGGGTGCTCAAGAACGCGGTGGCCGGTATCTCCGAGATTATCAACGTGCCGGGTTTGATCAACGTCGACTTCCAGGACGTGCGCACGGTGATGGCCGAACAGGGCATGGCCATGATGGGCTCGGCTTCCGCCGGCGGTGTCGATCGCGCCCGCATCGCGGCCGAGCAGGCCGTGGCCAGCCCTCTGCTGGAGGGGGTGAATCTCGCCGGCGCGCGCGGGGTGCTGGTAAACATCACCGCCGACAAAGCCAGCCTGAAGATGCGCGAGACGCGCGAGATCATGAATACGATCCGCGAATTCGCCGCCGAGGATGCGACGATTATTCTCGGAGCCGTCTATGACGAGACGATGTCGGACGAATTGCGCGTGACCGTAGTGGCGACCGGACTCGGCCAGCCGCTGGCCTCGCGAGCGCCCAAGCCGCTGCAAATCGTGGCGCAGAAAACCGGCACCGACAACCGGCCGATTGCGCCGAACGTCAATTGCGCCGAGTTGGACAACGCGCCGGCGATCATTCGCCGGCGCAACACGACGATCGAGGCGCTGCAGAATAACGGTGTCGATAAGTACGACATCCCGGCGTTCCTGCGCAAACAGGCCGACTGAAAGGCGGCGCAAGGCCGGGGGCCGCTGAGCACTCCGTCCGCGCGCGATCGCGGCTCCAGGCGCTGCGCATTTTTGAAGGTCGTGTATATCGCTGACACCCCTACCCTCATCCTCTGCTCCTTCTCCCAGAGGGAGAAGGAAGGTTCGAGGCGTATATGGGCTGTCACCCATATACGCCAGCCTCGGTGGGTGTCGGCCCGCCGGCGGCGGGTCTGACATGTTAAGATTCAGCGCCTTGGAAACCGGTACGACATTGCTAAAACAACGCACACTGAAGTCCGCCATCAGGGCAACCGGCGTCGGTCTGCACACCGGCGAGAAGGTTGTGATGTGCTTGCGTCCGGCACAACCGGACACCGGCATCGTCTTCCGCCGTGTCGACACGCCCCAACCGGTGGAGATCCGCGCCGACGCCTTCAAGGTCGGCGATGCCCGGCTGTGCAGCACACTCGAGGAAGGCGGCGTCAAGGTCGCAACGGTCGAGCACCTGATGTCCGCGTTTGCGGGCCTTGGCATCGACAACGCATACGTCGATCTTTCCGGACCCGAAGTTCCGATCATGGACGGCAGTGCTGCGCCGTTCGTGTTCCTGATCCAGTCCGCGGGTATCGATGAACAGCCTGCCGCCAAGCGCTTTCTGCGTATCAGACGGGCGGTACAGGTTGAGGACGGCGACAAGTGGGCGCGGTTCGAGCCCTACGACGGGTTCCGGCTGTGGTTCTCGATCGTCTTCGATCACCCCGTGCTGGAGAAATCGGCGCAGTCGGTGTTGGTCGATTTTGCCGAGACCTCGTATGTCAAGGAAGTGGCGCGGGCGCGCACCTTCGGGTTCATGCAGGACGTGGAGGCGCTGCGCTCCAGCGGACTTGCGCTCGGGGGTAGTCTGGACAACGCCATCGTCATGGACGAGTACCGGGTCCTGAACGCCGAAGGGCTGCGCTATTACGACGAGTTCGTCAAGCACAAGCTGCTGGATGCGATCGGCGATCTGTACCTCATGGGTCATTCCCTTATCGGAGCGTTTCTTGCTCACAAGTCTGGCCACGCCCTCAACAACCGCCTGGTCCGCGAAACGCTATTGCAGCGGGATGCATGGGAGCTGGTGAGCTTCGACCGGCCCGAAGACGCGCCCGCAGCGCTCACACAGTTCTTCGCCCAGCCTGCCTAGTGACGGGGGGCGGCCGTGCTTCTGTTGAGGCTTGGCGCGATCCTCGTCGCCGTCGCGGTCGCCGCCGGTTTGGCCCTGTTCTTTCTGACACGCGACCCGAGGTACCTGCGGTTCGCCTTGAGCACCTTCCGCTGGGCACTGATCGTCGCGCTATCGATTTTCGCTTTGCTCGCGCTGGAACGCCTGGCCGAATTCCTCTGACTGCTGGCGCGGCGGGCGAGTAGCGGATTCCGCGCGCCGGACAAGAGGGGCACTGGCTTCTTGGAACTGCTGGCCTCGGTTTAAGTAAGCGCTCGCTCACTTGCGTTTTGCGAGTTCTGCAATAGCAGTTTTCAATTCAGAATCAGGCAGTTGAACAGCAAGCTTGGAAAGGGAATCAGCCGCAGCCCGGCTCAATGCGGCGATCTTTTTCGGCCTCGGGTGCGCTGCCTGCCCGGGTTGCACGCGGATATCGATTACGGTAGCCTCAATACCATGTTCTAGGTAATAATGCGTCAAAGTCGGTCGCAGCAGCTTGAGTTTCGCCGCAATAGCATTATTCTCGGCAAGAATAACAAGCCGACCAGGTCGCCAATTCGCGACCGAACAGTACGGAGCAAGTCCGGGGGGCAACGCCGCAGACAGCAGTTGACGCAGTTCAAGTAAGCGCTTTGCCTGCGGTATCAATGAGTTGATGCCGTTGGCTTCGTCCAGAATGGCGCCTAGAGTCTTGGCATGCATGGCGTTGAAGAAGGAGTAAGCATGACATGCATATTATTCTAGTCTCTGACCGGCTTGCGAGGGCTCGCTCGATGACCGTGACGCCCGTGCATCTGGTTTTTGGCGGGTTGTTGATGCTTTGTCTTGTGGTATCGCTTGCCGGAGGGGTGCTCTACTATTCGCTGCGCCACGCTTCCGTGGTGAAGTTGCCGATGCTGGAGTCGCTGGTACTATCGGCTCAGGAGCACGAGGCGCGTAAGTCCGAGGACTTCCTGCGCGAGAATTTGAACGCGATGGCCGTCAAGCTGGGCCAAATGCAGGCGCAGCTTGTTCGTCTGGACGCGTTGGGAGAGCGGCTCTCCTCGTTTGCCGGACTAAAGCCTCACGAATTCCGGTTTAGCGAAGTGCCGGGCCGCGGCGGGGCGGTCTCGACATCGTTCGCGCCGCAGAACCTGTCGATGGCGGAGTTGGGTCGCCAGCTCGATGCGCTTGATCGGCACATGGAGAACCGCACCGATTACCTTGGGATCGTCGAATCGACGCTGTTCGATGCCAGGATCAAGAGGAGGCTGATGCCCACGATCCCACCGGTCGAGGGTACCTGGAACGCCTCGAGCTTTGGCTGGCGCATCGACCCGATCAGCGGTCAACGTGCGATGCACGAGGGTGTCGATTTCATCGCCGACGCCGGCACGCCGATATTTGCCGCCGCAGGCGGACTTGTCGTTGCCGCTGAGAGGCACCCGCAGTACGGCAACATGGTCGAGATCGACCATGGTAATGACTTTATCACCCGCTATGCGCATGCATCCAAGGTGTTGGTGAAGGTGGGCGACGTGGTGCGGCGGGGACGCAAGATCGCCGAGGTCGGTTCGACCGGACGCTCCACCGGACCGCACCTGCACTTCGAGGTGCGCTACAAAGGCGCGCCGCAAAATCCGAGCCGGTTTCTGCAGGCAAGTAGCAGATAGAGATAGGTTTTCGGGGCGCGAGCGATAGCGGGCTTGGTCTCGCGCCCAACGGGCGACGCCCATCCACAACGGCCCGGAGAAGGCAGGCGGGCATGTTAAAATCCGCCGATCGTCCTCTGCAGCCCGACTTATTCCCATGATTTCCCGCGTACTTAAGGCGATCTTCGGCAGCCGCAATGACCGCCTGTTGAAGCAGTATTCCAAAACGGTGCGGGAAATCAACGCGCTCGAGCCCTCGATCTCGGCACTGTCCAACGAGCAGCTGTCCGCGAAAACGGCCGAGTTCAAGGAGCGTTACGGGAAAGGCGAAACGCTGGATCAGTTGCTTCCGGAGGCGTTCGCCGTGGTGCGCGAGGCCGCCAAGCGCGTGCTCAACATGCGCCACTTCGACGTGCAGCTGATCGGCGGCATCGTGCTGCACAACGGCAAGATCGCCGAAATGCGCACCGGCGAGGGCAAGACGCTGGTGGCGACGCTGGCGGCCTATCTCAATGCGCTCTCGGGCAAGGGCGTGCACATCGTCACGGTGAACGACTACCTGGCCAGTCGCGACGCGGAGTGGATGGGCAAGGTCTACCGTTCCCTGGGACTTTCGGTCGGCGTGATTCTGTCGCAGATGCCGCACGACCAGAAACAAGCCAACTACAACGCCGACATCGCCTACGGCACCAACAACGAATTCGGCTTCGACTACCTGCGCGACAACATGGCGATGCAGGCCCAGGACCGCTTCCAGCG
>JACQTO010000224.1 GCA_016210745.1 Betaproteobacteria bacterium | reverse complement strand
CGGTTGCTCCCCACCCCGCCTCGCAGCGACGCAGTTACCTTCGACTACGGAGCCGTGGCTCGCTCCGACATGGACTTCCACCATGCTAGTGTGGCACCCTCACGGGCGCACGATTCCCGCTTGCGCGGGAATGACGGCGCTAGAGTAAACGGCGATGGCAATCAACTACTCGGAACGCATTCCGAACAACGTCGACCTGTCGAACGACCGCGCGCTGCAGCGGGCGTTGGAACACTGGCAGCCTCGGTTCCTCGACTGGTGGCGCGAGATGGGGCCGAACGACTTCTCGGCAGCGGACATCTATCTGCGCACCGCGATCGGCGTCGATGCCGCAGGATGGGCCCACTACGGCAGCGTGAAAATGCCGGACTACCGCTGGGGTATCTTTCTTGCCGACCCGATCCCGGAACGCACCATCGCGTTCGGCGACTTTCACGGCCAGCCCGTCTGGCAACAGGTACCCGGTGAATTCCGCTCCCAGTTTCGCCGCCTGATCGTCACCCAAGGCGACACCGAGCCTGCCTCGGTCGAGCAGCAGCACCGGCTTGGTCACACCTGCCCTTCCCTCTACGACCTGCGCAACCTGTTTCAGGTCAATGTCGAGGAAGGAAGGCATCTGTGGGCCATGGTCTATCTGCTGCACGCGTACTTCGGCCGCGACGGCCGCGAGGAAGCCGAGGAACTGCTCGAGCGCCATTCGGGCAATGTCGACAAGCCGCGAATCTTGAGCACCTTCAACGAGCCCATCGACGACTGGCTGGCGTTTTTCATGTTCAGCTACTTCACCGACCGCGATGGAAAATTCCAGCTCAAGTCCTTGGCCGAGTCCTCATTCGATCCCTTGGCGCGCACCTGCCGCTTCATGCTCACCGAGGAGGCGCATCACATGTTCGTCGGCGAGACCGGAATCAACCGGGTGATCCGGCGCACACTCGAGGCGATCAAGGAACTGGGCAGCGACGAACCGGCCGCGGTCCGCAGCCACGGGGCGATCGACCTGTCCACCGTGCAGCGTTATCTCGACTTCTGGTTCAGCTCCTCGCTCGACCTGTTCGGCGCAGAGATATCGTCCAATGCCGCCAGCTCCTTTGCCAACAGCATCAAAGGCCGTCCCGACGAGGCCCAGTTCGAAGACCACCTGTGCACCGAGGCCCGCTACGAGATCGACGTGCCCGATGGCGCAAACACAAGGAAGGAATCGGTCGGCCTGCGCAGCGCGATGAACGAAGTGACCCGCAACGCCTACGCGAGGGACTGCGAAATCGGCGTCAAACGCTGGAACACGCTGATCAGGAAAGCCGGCGTCGACTTCGAGCTCAAGCTGCCCAGCACGCGCTTTCGCCGGGCGATCGGCGCCTGGGCGAACATTCCGACCGACCTGCAGGGAAACATCATCAGCGCCGAGGCGCACTCGCGCGTCCTATCCGAATGGCTCCCGAGTGCAGCCGACCGCAGCTTCGTTGCGAGCCTAATGCAGCGCGTAGTCGAACCGGGCAAGATGGCAAGCTGGATCGCCCCGCCCGATCGCGGCATCAACAACCTGCCGGTCGACTACGAATACGTGCTCTTCGGCTGAACATGCACGCATACGTAATCCGAGTAACACAATCGGACCTGCTCCCCCGATCGCCGGAGAGCGCATCCGGCCCGTCATCGATCGCGTGTTTCCGTTCGACGACTTGCCGGCGGCGAAGGCGTACATGGAATCGAACGCGCACCTGGGCAAGATCGTGGTGCGAATGGACTGGGGAAACACTGATTACAGTAAGTCATCCCCGCGAAGGCGGGGATCCAGCAATTGATTGAATCGACGGTCAGGCCGCCTGCGTCTCGCGCTTGAGGGCGGCGGCCAATTTCAAGTCCGCCGTGACGATGTGCTCGCGCAGCCATTCGCTGAGAAAGTCCGCGACGGCAGCTTTGAGACTTCTCGGCTTGGCACTGAACGTGGGTCCGCAGTACGCCGGTGAGCGCCGCCAGTGATCCGAGCACTACGCTGAAGACGAAAAGCAGCCCGAAGCCGATCGGATTCGGGTTGGGATTGGGCCACAGCCCAAGCTCCGCGGCGATGCCGACGAAGAGCAGCGGCAGCGAGCCGATGACGGCGATCGCAAGCCCGCCTCTGATGCACCATGATTGCCAGTAAGTCTTCCGCTGGTCGCCGCTCAGCAGAATCCAGGCCACGATCGCGAGCGGCGTTACCGTGATCGCACGCTTTTTAGCAGGACGAAATTCCTCCATGGTGCGGCTAGCCGAGCTGGATTATCGGCCATGGCGCGCAAGCCGCAGACCTGAGAATTGCCAGCGGGCATCGGGTGGAAAGAAGTTTCGGTAGGTTGCGCGAATGTGGTTCGACGGCGTCGCGCACGATCCGCCGCGCAGGACGTATTGGCCGCTCATGAACTTGCCGTTGTACTCGCCGATCGCGCCCCCGGCGGGCCTGAAGCCGGGGTACGGTCCGTAGTCGCTTCGCGTCCACTCCCAGACATCGCCGAATGCCTGTGCGAGCATTCCCTCGGCGGGCGCCTCGCGGAGTGCGAGCGGATGAAGCGCACCGCTCTCCAGAAAGTTGCCCTCGAGTGACGCGCAGCTCGCGGCCAACTCCCACTCAGACTCGGTCGGTAGACGTTCGTTTGCCCATTGCGCAAACGCATCGGCCTCGTAGAAACTCACATGGCAGATGGGCGTATGCGGGTCGATCGGGACCTCCCCGTGAAGCGTAAACGAGAACCAACGACCATCTCGATACCGCCAGTATTGAGGCGCCTGCCAGCCGCGAACCGTTACGGCGTCCCAGCCTGCCGAGAGCCAGAGTTCGGGTCGCCGGTAGCCGCCGTCTTCGATGAATTCGATGAAGTCGCCGTGAGTGACCGGGTGCGAAGCGATCTGGAACGCGTCGAGCCAGACGCGATGGCGGGGCGTTTCGTTGTCGAAAAAGAAGCCCTCGCCAGCATGTCCGATTTCGTAGATTCCAGCCTCAAAAGGAATCCAGCCCCGCTTGCGCGGCTGGATCGGGGTGAGCGGCCACTGCTTCTGGTATGCGGGCGCAAGGGGGCTGCGCGACAATAGGTGTTTCACATCAGTTAGGATGAGTTCCTGATGCTGCTGCTCATGGTGCAGCCCGAGCTCGGTCAGAGCGGCAATCTCCGGCGCTAATCGCTCATCGGACAGCAACTCGAGCATCGCCTCGTCTACGTGATGGCGATACGTGAGCACAGCGTCCAGTCCCGGACGCGAGAGCATTCCCCGCTCTGGCCGAGGGTGGCGGTCGCCGACGGCGTTGTAGTAGGAATTGAAGAGAACGCGATAGGAGGGGTCAAGAAGACGGTAGCGAGGCTGATGCGGTACAAGCACGAAGGTCTCGAAGAACCACGTGGTATGAGCCAGGTGCCATTTCACGGGACTTGCATCCGGCATCGACTGGATCGCACAGTCTTCGATGGAGAGAGGCGCGGCAAGGGCGCGCGTCACTTCGCGGACGGATCTGAACCGGCCGCCGCGGTCGTCATTCGGCTCAGGACTGCGCAGCGACGCTTTCAGATCTTGAGTTGGGTTCACGGTTCCTCCGGTCGAAGAGTCTGTGCGGCATAACGTCGCCGTTCAACGGGGCGTCCCTTCTCAATGTTCTTCCAATTTATCATGAGTTCAAGTCGGTGACGACGCGCCCAGTCACGCACCAATTTCCGCGCTGTCCCAGAAGAGATCATTCCGGCGAGAAGCCGGCCTTCAAAATCAAACGAGGCTCTCTCGCCCTGATTGCCTCAGCTCTGCGGTGACCCCGTCGGCCAATCGGCATCGAACGGAAACGGTCGTTCCTCGGTATTGAATGTCAGGTAACGAATGATCTGGTAGGTGTAGGTCGCCAGCGCCTGCCCGAGATTGAGCAGTCGCTGGTTGGTCTCCCCGGTGAAGAGCACCCAGAAGAACTGCAGCACTACGACCACGCTCACCACCAGCCTGGACACCGCATACAGCAGGAACACCACCGCCATGAAAAACAGCCGCAGCCAAATGGCTCGGGACTTCAGGTTTTCTCTGAGCGGCCTTCCTTCCTGTCGATCCTTCTCCGACCCGCTGTTCGGGGGTGGCAACTTCTCGCTCATAGCAGACTCCCAGAAGTAGAGCTAGACATCATGAGAACAATAATGCGCCTTGCCGCCGGACACCCGCCTACTCGACCCGGATCTTCGCGGCATCGATCACCGCTTCCCATCGCTTGATCTCCGCCTGGTTGCGGCGCTGCGCCTCCTCGGGCGTGCCGCCCAGGGGCACGAGGCCCATCGCCTCCCAGCGCTTCAACAGCTCGGGCGACTTGAGCACCACATTGATGTCCGCGTTCAGCTTTCGCACGACCGCCGCGGGCACGCTTCTGCGGGTCGATACGGTGTACCACGGCACCGCCGCGTAGCCCGGCACGCCGCAATCGGCGATCGCCGACAGATCGGGGAAAAAGGATGAGCGTGTCGCCGAGGTGATCGCCAGCGCGCGCACCTTGCCCGAGCGGATCGCCTGCGCGGCGGTGGACCCGGTTTCGAAGTTCACGTCCACGTGGCCGCCGAGCAAGGCGACTTGCGCGGGTGCGCCGCCCTTGAAAGGAATTCCGAGGATATCCACCTTCGCCAGGTACTTGAAGAGTTCTGCCGCCATGTGCGTTGCCGAACCGCTTCCGGCGGACGCATACGTCAGTTTTCCGGGCTGTGCGCGGGCGAGCGCGATCAGCTCGGCGACGCTCTTGACCGGAAGGGATTCGCGGACCATCAGCACGTTGAAGCTCTCCGCGATCAGCACGATGGGCTGGAGGTCCGTCGCCGGGTTGTAGCGCAGCGCCCATACATCTTGAATGCGCCGTTGTGCGATATGGTTGCGAGCATCAGCGTGCGCCCGTCGGCGGGAGCCTTCACCACGAATTCCGCGCCCAGATGGCCGCCGGCACCCGGCATGTTTTCCACCAGCACCGTTTTCCGATGGATCCTGGTCAAGCCCTCGGCCACGGCCCGCGCCATGAGGTCGGCCGAGCCGCCGGCCGGATAGGGAACGACGAACTCGATGCGCTCGCTCGAAAACGGCTGTGCGTACGCCACGCTGCCAAGCGCCGCGGCCGCAAGCGCCACCAGGAAAAATCGCCGCAGTATGTTGATGATCGTGTCTTCTCCCTTTCGCCTCGGGCTGATCATGACCGCGGGCGCGAGGCGCGCACGGTCGAATCCCAGTCCGGACGCGCCCGCGCTTCGTAGGGCCTGTCCCATGCCGTCCAGTTGGTTTCGTCGATGATATCGGTCGGCAATTCGATGCGGCGCGGCACAGCCTCGCCGCGCAAGTGCCGCGCGGCCGCCTCCATCCCGAGACAACCGAAGCTCAAGGTATCAAAAGCCGCGCTCGCCAACAGCCGTTCCTGCTTGATCGCCGCCACCGCATCGGGCGTCCCGTTCACGCTCACCATGAGCAAGTCGCGGCCGGTCTCGTCGAGGGCCTGGAGCACGCCCATGGCCATCAGATCGTTCGCGGCGAGCAGAGCATCGAGCTTCGGATGGCGCGCAAGCAGTCCCAGGGCCGCCTCGCGGGCGGGCGCGCTCTGGTAATAGCCCGTGACCGACTCCACTAGGCGCGCCTCGGGGAATCGCTCGATCGCATCGAGAAAGCCCCGATGACGTTTGGGCGTGGTGATCGAGTCCGGGTGCCCATCCATGATGGCTACCCGCGCTCCGGGCGCCAGGCGCGGCAACACCTTCAGGGCCACGTCGCAGGTGAGCCGGACATCGTCTGCGCCCACGTGGCACACCCATTCCCCTTCGAGCGCCTCGCCGGCGAGGGTGACGAGCGGAATCCCCGCCTGGTTGATCGCGCGGATGGCTCCGGTGAGTTTCGTTTCGTGGGCGGGGATCAGGAGGATGGCGGCCGGCCGTTCGGCGATGGCGCGCGCGATCAGGCTGCCCTGCTCCTCAATGTCATCGGGCTTGTGCGGGGCGCTGTGGCTGATTTCGTACCCGTGCTTCGCGGCGACAGCCCTCGCTCCAAAGAGCGCGCCTTCGTAGGCGGGATTGGTGCGGTTCTTGGCGATAAAGGCGACGTGTCTCACGGCTCTGCCAGCGCGGGCGCAAACCGATAACACCGCGCAGGTTCCTGAGCACGGCAATCTTCATTATGGATTCGCCTCAGGGCCGGCGGTAACGGCTGCACTCGGGCTCACGATACCCGATTTCGGCCGCCGCGCAAAGCAACTCCCATGGCGGGTAGGTCCATGTCGGCGAGGAGTTCGCTGGTGCCCGGCAGGCTCGCGGTGAAAGCGCTTGACCGCTGTCCGTACGGACTGTACAGTTCCGGCATGACCCGCCCCAATCGCAAAGGTGTCGAAGACGCCCGCAGCCAGCTGCCTGCTCTGCTCGATGAGGCCGAAAAGGGGCGCGCGACCGTCATCACGCGCCGCGGCCGCCCGGTCGCGGCGCTGGTGCCGTTCGCGCAGGCGGCAGGCGCGCGCCAGCAGAAGTCGCTCGCGGGACTCGCAGGCTCAGGCCGAGGCCTGTGGGGCAAAGACAGCGCGAAAACCCTTCGCCGGCTGCGCGACGAGTGGAACCGCTAGACCTGTCGGCACTGCCTCCGGGCGCGCTCGTGCTGATCGACACGGCACCCGTCATCTATGCGCTGGAATCCCACCCCAAGTACGCGCCGCGTTTCCAGCCGCTGTTCGACAGGCAGGCGGCCGGCGATGTTCTCTTCGCGGTGGCATCGATTACGATCGCCGAAGTCCTGACGGGGCCCTTGAGCGCCGGCGAGGAGGCGCTCGCCAAGCGCTATCGCAGGGTGATGGAATCGTGGCAGGTGGTCGACCTGACCGCGGACATTGCCGAGAGTGCGGCGCGCTTCCGTGCGTCGCTGAAGCTCAAGCTCGCCGACGCGATTCAGCTGGCGAGCGCGATCGCGGTCGACGCCGAGGCCCTGGTCACGCACGACCGCGATTTTTCCAGGGTCAAGTCATTCACCATTCTTAGCTGAATTCCTAGCCGGCGAGCGAACGCGATCGGCTACTCGGCCCGGATACCGGCTTCCTTCACCACCTTGCCCCAGACCGCGAGTTCGCGCTCGATGTATTTGGCGAGCGCTTCGCTCGACCCCGGCATCGGCTCCATCCCGTGCGTAAATAGCTGGTCGCGGACTTCAGGCGTCTCCAGCACCTTCACCAGCTCGCGATTCAGCCGCGCGACAATTTCCGTGGACGTCCTGCCCGGCGCCATGTACGCGTACCAATTGGTCGCTTCGTAGCCCGGATAGCCGGATTCGGCGATCGTTGGCACATCGGGGAGAAATGGCGACCGCGTCGCACCGGTGGTGGCGAGCTTTGGCGACCGCGTCAGCCGCGATGCTGCCACCTGCGCCCGGCCGGTTCTCGAGCACGACGTTTTGTCCCAGATCTCGCTCAGTTTCCTGGCGATGATCCGCGCAACGGTGTCCGCGCCCCCGCTGGGCGCGAAACCGACAACCATGGTGATAGGCCGGCTCGGATAGGCACCCTGCGCCAAGGCACCAGCGGTGATGCACAAGGCAAACATCGTGCTTAGCAAACGACACATGATCCGCCTCCGCAATTGCTGGCCAGCGTGCGTGAAAAACCTGAGCCCACCCACATCGTGACAATCTAACGCTGGGGAACACGAAACACAATGCGCGCTCCCGGACAACAAACCCAATGAAAAGCCATACAAGTGTAGCGACGAAGCAATCCCGCTAAAATCGCCTGACGGACTCGATCGGCGCGTCGACGGGCAATCTTCTTGACGCTAACCGAGGTTGCCTTCCTGACATCCAGTTTAGGGCATAGCTCAGCCTCATCCGGCGGCGCAACGAAGGGAACTGAATGGATCACAACATCTCTCTGATCACCACCATTACCGCCGGCTTCGGCGTCGCTTTAATCCTCGGATTCGTCGCCGAGCGGATCAAGGTGCCGGCGCTGGTCGGCTACCTGGTTGCAGGCATCATCATCGGCCCGGCGACGCCCGGTTTCGTGGCCGATACGCATATCGCCTCTCAGTTGTCGGAGATCGGCGTCATGTTGCTGATGTTCGGTGTCGGGCTGCATTTCTCGCTCGATGACCTGCTCGCGGTAAGACGCATTGCCATCCCCGGCGCGGTGGTGCAGATGGGGTTGGCAACGGTATTGGGCATGTTCATGGCCTGGTGGTGGGACTGGAGCTGGGGAAGCGGGTTGATCTTCGGGCTGTCGCTGTCCTGCGCGAGTACCGTGGTCCTGCTTAAGGCGCTCGAAGTCAGGGGCGTGCTCGATTCGATGAATGGGCGGATCGCGGTTGGCTGGCTGGTCGTCGAAGACTTGGCAACCGTGCTGGTTTTGGTGTTGTTACCTCCGCTCGCGAGTGTACTAGGAGGCTCGACCGTCGAAATCGCAGTGGCCAAACCTCTTTGGACGACCATCGGGCAAACGCTATTGCAGGTTTCAGCTTTCATCGCCCTGATGATGATTGTTGGCCGTCGCGTGCTGCCGTGGCTGTTGTGGCAGGTGGCGCGCACTGGTTCGCGCGAACTATTCACCTTGTCTGTGATCGCGACAGCGCTCGGCATTGCCTACGGAGCGGCGGCACTGTTCAACGTATCGTTCGCCCTGGGCGCATTTTTTGGCGGCATGGTGATGCGCGAATCCGAGTTCAGCCACCGCGCGGCCGAAGAATCCCTGCCGCTGCGCGACGCCTTCTCAGTGCTGTTTTTCGTATCGGTGGGCATGTTGTTCAATCCCACGATCCTGATCGAGAAGCCCATCCACGTACTTGGTGTTATTGCCATCATCATTCTCGGCAAATCACTTGCGGCGGCGGCACTCGTAATCGCGTTTCGCTACCCGCTCAATACTGCATTGACGGTCGCGGCCAGTTTGGCGCAGATCGGGGAGTTCTCTTTTATCCTGGCCGGCTTGGGTTTGTCGCTCGGATTGCTGCCCGCCGAAGGCATGAGTCTGGTCCTTGCAGGTGCGCTGATTTCGATTGCATTGAATCCTTTTGTGTTTGCCGCGATTACGCCGTTTCGGCGCTGGATACTCGAAAGGTCGGAACTAGCCCGCGGGCTGGAACGGCGGCAAGACCCGTATGCCGAGCTACCCATGAGCACCGAACGCAAGTACCTCGAAGGGCAAGTTGTCCTGGTGGGTTATGGCCGGGTAGGACGCCGCATTGCCAAGGCGCTGGACGCGCACGGCATCCCCTATGTGGTCGCGGAACAGAACCGCGAGCTGGTAGAAGACTTGCGCAAGAAAGGAATGGTCGCCGTTTCAGGGGATGCCACCGATCCGGCTGCGCTGATCCAGGCGCACATTGCCGACGCCGCCATGCTTGTGGTCGCAGCTCCCGATCCGCTGAATCTTCGGCAAATGGTCGACACGGCGCGCAAACTCAATCCGAGCATCGAAATCGTGCTGCGCACCCATAGCGAGGACGAATCGCTATTGCTGCGCAAGGATGGAATTGGCACGGTTTTCTTCGGCGAGGAAGAGTTGGCCAAGGGCATGGCGAGCCATGTTCTGGAGCGTTTCGCCCCGCGGCAAACGGTCACGGCACCCAGCCACGGATAGCAGCGAAAGGTCGCGATCGGATCGAGGTTTACGTGATAGCCCGCGGCTCGCGCACGACCAGTACATCGCAAGGCAGCCAATTGAGCAGATTGGTCGCTGAACTGCCGAGCAGAATGCTCATGACACCGCTTCGGCCGTGCGTGCCCATCAGGACCAGCTCGATTTCATGATTGCGGACATATCGAGTCAGCGATATTTCCAGGGCGCCATGCTCGATCGCGGGTCGTACCGTAACATCGGCGGGCAGTTTGCTCGCAGCCAGGAAATCTGCATATTCACCCTGCTCGATCTCGCGGCTGAGATGGACATGAGGCAGGTTGTTGGAAATTCCGGAGGACGGGCTCTGATAGGCGTGGTAGAGGATCAGTTCTCGCCCTGGCAAAAGGCGGGCAGCAGCGAGCAGCGCGTGGCGCGAAGAGTCCGAAAAATCGGTGGCGACGACTACCCGTCGATAAGGGCTGCGCGCACGGTTGCGCACAACAAGGAGAGGTTGTGGCAGAGTGCGGGCAAGGCGTTCGACGGTCGATCCCAGCAGGAAACGGCCGAGGACTTCGTTGCATGCCACGCCGGTGACGACCAGGCCACTATCGGTGCGGGCGGCAACGTCCCGAATGGCGGCTGCTGCATCGCCGGCACGTGCCATCCGCATAGTCGCATGGATATGCAGCCCCGAAAGATCACGCGCAAGTTGTCGTCGGGCGATGTTGAACACCTGATCGTCATTCGCGCCGGTGGCCCAAGCCAATGCCTGATCGGGTGAAGCCGCGATATCGAGGACATTTAGTGCGATCAATTCGGCGTGCCACTCCTCGGCGAGCTGCGCCGCCCGATCCAGCGCGCGATCACATCGGGCGCTAAGGTCGGTCGCCAGCAATAGACGGGCAGGCTGTGTCACAAGGCTTGCGCTCATGAGTACTTCCTCACTGGGTCGATGGCATTGCTGATGCTGGGGCGACGCGCGAGGCCAAGTGGGTATGCCGGATCAGGAACTTCTCCAGCTCGGCGACGCTGAACACCAACAACCCCGCACCCAGGGCCTTGACCCATTCCAGCGCCGATAGATCTGCCGAGTCAAAAATGGCCTGCATGGCAGTGGCGTGAGTGTACGCGATTTGCAGCGGGACGCAGGCGGCGATGGCAATCAGTACATAACGGTTCCCGGTCAACCCTTTCCAGTTCGTTACGGGCGAGAGAATGTAGCGACTGTTGACCAGATAAAACATTTCCGCTGCGACCACTGCATTGACGGCCATCGTGCGCGCGGTTTCGATGCTGGTACCGTCGTTCAGCTCCCACAGAAAAAGACCGAGCGCGCCGGTCATCATCAGAACCGAAACCATCAGTACCCGCCAGATGAAGAAAGAGGACAACAGGGCTTCGCTAGGCGGCCGGGGACGACGGTTCATGATGCCACGCTCGGCGGGCTCGAAGGCAAGTGCGAGGCCCAGCGTGCTCGATGTGACCATATTGATCCACAGCACCTGCGCCGGGGTCATGGGCAAGGTCAGCTCGAACAGTATGGCCGCGATCACGACCAGAGCTTCACCGCCGTTCGTGGGCAGCATGAACAAGATGAATTTTTTCAAGTTGTCGTAGACCGCCCGGCCTTCACGAACAGCGGTCGCGATGGTGGCAAAGTTGTCGTCGGCCAACACCATGTCGGACGCTTCCTTGGCCGCCTCGGTACCCTTCCTGCCCATTGCCACACCCACGTCGGCGCACTTGAGCGCTGGGGCATCGTTCACCCCGTCGCCAGTCATCGCCACTACCTGGCCGTCGTCCTGCAGGGCCTGCACCAAGCGCAGCTTGTGCTCCGGGCTAGCACGGGCAAACACATCGACCTCCATGGCCACGCGGCGCAGGGCGGCATCGTTCATGATGGCAAGTTCCGCACCGGTAATCGCCGGCTTGCCGACGCCGATGGCAAGCTGGGCACCGATAGCGCGCGCCGTTTCGACGTGATCGCCGGTAATCATCTTGACCCGAATGCCCGCGTGATGGCATTCACCCACGGCGCGGATGGCTTCCTCACGCGGCGGGTCGATGATACCGACCAAGGCAAGCAGCGTGTATCCGTCTTCCACGTCGGCAAAGCTCAGTTTGCCGAGCGCCGGGGCCGAACGCTTGCTGGCCAACGCGAGCAGACGCAGGCCTTGGGCCGCCGTATCGGTCGCCATGCGGCGCCAGTAATCGACATCAAGCGAATGCTCGCCGTTGTGGTCCAGCTGGAACGTACACATGTCAAGAATCGGTTCGGGCGCGCCTTTGACGAAAATCCAGGATTCGCCGTGGGTATCGCGATGATGGGTGGCCATGAAACGATGCTGAGACTCGAACGGAATGGAGTCGATCCGTGGCCACGCGGCATCACCGATATGCTGCAAAAACCCGGCCTTGCCGCCCGCCACGAGCAAAGCACCTTCGGTGGGATCGCCTTCTACCCGCCACAGGCCGTCCTCTTCACGCAGAACGGCATCGTTGCAAAGCACGCCCGTGCGGATCGCCGCGGAAAGAGCAGGGTAGTGGCCGACATCGATGATGCGACCGTCAATGCTGATATCGCCTACCGGGGCATAGCCAACGCCACCGACATCGAACACGTGAGCGGCACAGACCACGCGCTGCACAGTCATTTCATTGCGTGTCAGCGTGCCCGTCTTATCGGAGCAGATCACCGTCACCGATCCCAACGCCTCGACGGCAGGCAGGCGGCGGATGATGGCGTTGCGCCTGGCCATGCGTTGCACCCCGAGCGCGAGCGTGATGGTCATGATTGCCGGAAGGCCCTCGGGAATGGCCGACGCGGCCAGTGCCACGACCATCATGAACATTTCCGAGGGCGCGTGATCGCGCCACAGGGTGCCGAGCACGAAGGTCGCGGCGGAAATCGCAAGTATGACAAGGGCAAGCACGCGCCCAAAGCGGTCGATCTGGCGCAGCAAGGGCGTGGACAGGCTCTGGATGCCGGCAAGCATCTGGTTGATCCTGCCCAACTCGGTCATGCTGCCCGTGGCGACGACGATGCCGGTGGCCTGTCCATAAACCACCAGGGTGCCCGAATAGGCCATACCGTATCGGTCGCCCAGCGGTGCGTCGATGTTGACTGTCTCCGTGCTCTTCTCGACCGGCAGGGATTCGCCGGTCAGTGCCGCCTCTTCGACGCGCAGCTCCTTGACTGAAACCAGGCGTAAATCCGCCGGTACGCGGTCACCGGAGGCCAGTACCACCCGATCGCCCGGAACCAGCTCGGCAGCCTCGATCTCGCGGCGGCGGCCGTTGCGGATCACCATCGCACGCGGAGACAACATGGCGCGAATGGCATCGAGTGCAGCCTCGGCTTTGCCTTCCTGGATGAAACCGATGATCGCGTTGATCACCACCGCGGCCAGCAGCACGCCGGTATCGACCCAATGGCCCAGGAACGCGGTGATCACGGCCGCGCCCATCATCACGTAAAGCAGGATGTTATTGAACTGCATGAGCAGCCGCAGCAATGGACCGCGCCGTTTCGGAGGGGCCAGTCGATTCGGCCCGTATTGAACAATACGCCGGCCCGCTTCGGCATCGCGCAGACCATCTGCTCCGGTTTTCAGCGCCTGCTCGATCTCCGCGCGACTCAGGGTGTGCCAGCTCATCGGCCGGGGTGAATCGATGTCGCGGTCAGTCAAGCGTTTAGTCATCGACAATACGCGGTCTCTGTGTGTCGCGAAAAATGGCATGCCTGTCGCTCATTTACAGTATGAGTGATAATGCCTGAGAATTATGCTGGACTTATCACAGACCGTCGAACCGGCCGGACAGGACGGTCACTCTTGTGGCGCTTGATCCCGGCAAACAAAGATCGGCATTTGAGGAAAGGGAAGATAGCCATGACAAGACTGGATCGCCTGTTGGCTGCGACCGATCTTTCGACACCTGCTCGCCGTGCTGTCGAGCGCGCCGCACTACTGAGCAAGGAAACGAGAGCGCCGTTGGATTTACTTCATGTGGCCGACCTCGCGCTGTTGGAGAGGCTAAGGCAGCTCATGGGGGAATCCACGGAAGACCTGCAACAGCGGGTTCTCGATAGCGCGCGGGAAAAACTCCGCGACCTAGCAGCAGCGCTGTTGAAACGCTATGGCGTGTCCGTCGGCACTCGTGTCGTGGCGGGCGCCTTGCTTGCAGAGTTGGCCCAGGAAGTCGATGCAAAGGCTACGAGCTTGCTGGTTTGTGGTGCCCGAGGCGAGAGCTTCGCACGGCATCTGCTGCTGGGTTCGACCGCAGAGAGGATGCTCAGCAGGGCGAAATGTCCGATACTTGTCGTAAAACAGGTCGTTCATGAGCCCTATCGGACATTGCTCGTACCTGTTGATTTTTCGCCGTCGTCCTTACCCGCAATCAGAAATGCACAGCTTATCGCGCCCCACGCGAAAATTGTATTGCTGCACGCTTTTGAAGTTCCATTCGAGGGACAGTTGCGATACGCGAGCGTCGACGAGGACACCATCGAACACTATCGCCTCATCGCCAAGCAGGAAGCTCTTCAAAAGCTGCAAGCGTTGAACGAAGAAGCTGAACTACCGTCTGACGCCGCGCTGATCCTCGTGATACGAGGAGACCCTATGTTGCGCATCATTCAGCAGGAGCAAGAGCAAAACTGCGATTTGATTGTAATGGGCAAGCACGGAGCAAACGTGATCGAAGAGTTATTGCTCGGCAGCGTCACGAAACGTGTTCTGGCCGAATCCCAGTGCGACGTCCTTGTTTCGGTGTGAACATGCTCGATGTCACAGCCGATATCCTCACGCTGGACGACAAAACCGTCTATTTGCCGTCGAACACCGGCCGTCGCTTTTCCATGAAAGCGCGCCGGCCCTCTACGTAATCCGCGCTCTCGAAGCACTGCTTCACCAGCGCCGTGCAACTCTCGGCGTCGAACCCCGCGGGTGACTTCAACAGCTCGCGAATAATGCGTTTGGCGGTGCGCATCGTGAGCGGCGCATTGGTTGAAATCGCGGAACAGTACTCCGCGACCAGGGCCTCGAGTTCCGCAGCCGGGGTCACGCGATGCACCAGCCCCATCGCCTTCGCCTCCTCGGCGGAGAACTGGCGCGCAGTCAGCAGCACTTCGCGGGCGTTCGCCGCCCCCACGGTGTCGACGAGGTTTTTGGTCGAGGACACCCGGTAGCCGATTCCCATCTTGGCCGCAGGAATACCGAAGCGGGCATCGTCGGCTGCAATTCGAAGATCGCTTGCGAGCGCGATATTGATCCCCGCCCCCAGGCAGAAGCCCTGGATCATGGCGATCACGGGCTTATCGGACTCTTGCAGCCGAACTTGCGCACCCTCGCAGATGTCTTCGTAGCGCTGCACCGCCTCGGCACCTGAACGCTGCGCTTCGAATTGGGAAATGTCGGCGCCAGAAACGAATGCCTTGTCGCCTGCGCCGCAAAGAACGACGACACGGACCTGCGCGTCGGCCTCGAAGCGATCGAGCACCTTGGGAATCGCCTCCCACATGTCCACGGACATGGCGTTGCGCCGAGCCGGATTGTTGAAAGTGATCCAGCCGATTGCGCCCTGCTTCTCGGCAATGACGCGTTCGGTCAGCGCATTCGCCGGAAAGACCGGTTCCCTGCGGGTCGATGTCAGTTCTTCTTTCGCCATGTGAATCAAGGCCGGGTTGGTTGCGAAGCGCGGGGCCGTCCCGCCTGTGAGCCGCCGGGGAAAAATGGAGGCCACCCGCGTGGCCACAATCTACCGCGAGGGCAAACGAAACGCAACGCGAGGCGCGAGCGGGGTGCACGGATTACCTTTAGAATTCTCCCGCACCTTTCGCACGGGGCCCAGACCTATGCCTAGTACGTTTCAAGCCGCAGTGCTGAGAACGGCCGGCAGTCCCCGGCCGTATGCGCGCTCGCGCCCGCTTTCGATCGAAACCGTGACGGTGCCTGCTCCATGCGCAGGCGAAGCGCTGGTGCAGATCAAGGCCGCCAGCTTGTGCCATTCGGATCTGTCGGTGGTCAACGGCGATCGGCGCTGGCCCCTGCCGATCGTTCCCGGCCACGAAGCCTCCGGCGTGGTCGCCGAGGTCGGGCCGGGCGTCGAGTCGGTGGCGCCCGGGGATCGGGTGGCGCTGATCTTTCTGACCCAATGCGGGCTATGCGTGCGCTGCGTCGAGGGCCAGCCCCATCTGTGCGAGCGCGGCACGCAGGCCAATCGCGAAGGGCGCTTGATCACTGGAGGCCCGCATCTGCGATCCGGCGACGCCTTGATTCATCATCACATGGGCCTGTCGGCATTCGCCGAGTACGCGCTGGTGTCGGAGAAGTCGCTGGTCAAGATTCCACAGGACCTTGGCTTCATCGAAGCGAGCCTGTTCGGCTGCGCCGTGATGTGCGGCGCCGGCAGCGCGCTCTACTCCGCCGCGATTCGGCCGGGGGAATCCGTTGCGGTGTTCGGGCTCGGGGGCGTCGGCCTTGCCGCCGTCCTCGGTGCGCGCAGCGCCGGCGCCACGCGCATCATCGCGGTGGATTCGAACCCAAACAAGCGCAGTCTGGCGCTCGCGCTGGGGGCCACGGACTTCGTCTCCGGCGACGGCGCGGCCGCTTCGGTGCGCGCCTTGGTGCCGCAGGGCGTGGATGCGGCGCTCGAGGTCAGCGGCTCGGTGGAGGCTTTCGAGCAGGCGCTCGATTGCACGCGACGCGGCGGCAGAACCGTAAGCACGAGCCTGCCGGAAGCATCGCGAGCGTTTCATTTTCCGCTTTCGCGCTTGGTAGCCGAGGCGCGCACCATCCGCGGCAGCTACATCGGATCCTGCGTGCCCAGCCGCGATATTCCGACCTTCATTGGGCTCTACCGCCAGGGAAGGCTGCCGGTGGATAAACTGGTGAGCAGCACCATAAGGCTGGAAAAGATCAACGAGGCGATGGATGCGCTTGCCGACGCCAGCGTGGTGCGGCAGGTGATCGCTTTTTGAAAAATGGAAAAATGGGGTCAGAGTAACATTTCTCGAATACAGCGAACCGACGCCGGATCGCTTGGTTGAAATGTTACTCCGACCCCATTTTTCAACTGTTACTCTGACCCCATTTTTCAGAACGTACCCGGCTGGGCGTAGTTTTCGAAACGGGTGTGCTCGCCAAGAAAGGTGAGCTTTACCATGCCGATCGGGCCATTCCTCTGCTTGCCGATGATGATCTCGGCCGAGCCTTTTTCAGGCGAGTCCGGGTTGTAGACTTCGTCGCGGTAGATGAAAAGAATCAGGTCCGCGTCCTGCTCGATCGCTCCGGACTCGCGCAAATCCGACATCACCGGACGCTTGTTTGGCCGCTGCTCCAGGCCGCGGTTCAACTGCGATAAAGCCACCACCGGCACATTGAGTTCCTTGGCGAGCGCCTTCATCGAGCGCGAGATCTCGGAGATTTCAGTGGCGCGGTTCTCACCGGTCGTGCTCGCCTGCATGAGCTGCAGGTAGTCGACCACGATCAGTCCGAGGGTGCCGTACTGGCGATGCAGGCGCCGCGCTCGGGCGCGCAACTCCAAGGCGTTGAGCGCCGGGGTCTCGTCGATGTGAATCGGCGCTTCGTGGAGTTTGCCCACCGCGTTGGTGAGCCGATTCCAGTCGTCATCCGTGAGTCGCCCGGTGCGCAGCTTGTGCTGGTCGAGATGCCCGATGGACCCCAGCATGCGCAGGGCGAGCTGCTGGCCGGACATTTCCATGCTGAATACCGCAACCGGCAACCGGTTCTCGACCGCAACGTGCTCGGCGATGTTCAAAGCCAATGCGGTCTTGCCCATGCTTGGGCGTCCGGCGACGATGATGAGGTCGCCTCCCTGGAGTCCGGAGGTCTTCTGGTCCAGATCGTGGTATCCGGTCGGCACCCCGGTGATATCCGATGGGTTGTCGCGATGAAAGAGCATGTCCACCCGCTCCATCACCCGTGTCAGGAGCTGCTGGATGTCCTGAAAGCCCTGCCTCCCGCGTGAGCCCGACTCGGCAATCTCGAACACCTTGGATTCGGCCTCGTCGAGAATCTGCCCCACGTCCTTACCCATCGGATTGAGCGCCGCGTCGGCGATCTCCGAGCCGACCTGCACCAGCCGGCGCATGATGGCCCGCTCATGCACGATTTCGGCATAGCGCCGGATGTTGTGCGCCGAGGGCGTGTTCTGCGCCAGCGCCCCGAGATACGCCAAACCGCCGGTCTTGTCCTTGTCCTCGCTCCCCTTGATCGATTCATCGACCGTCACTACGTCGGCCGGCCTGCTTCTCTCGATCAGCCTGGCGATATGGCGGTAGATCCGGCGATGGTCATCGCGGTAGAAATCGCTGTCGAGAATGACATCGGCGATGCGTTCGAACCCGGTATTGTCGAGCAGGAGCCCGCCGAGCACCGACTGCTCGGCCTCGATCGAGTGTGGCGGCAGCTTGAGTGCGAGAAGTTCTGCGTCGGCGGAGGCTTGGGGCTGAACCATTTTTTGCGCATCGATACCGGAAAAATTCTACCACCGCGCGTGCGGTGCCTGAATGATCATGCTACTCCAGGAAACAGGATTCGGGATCCTGATTTAGGCACTTACAAGTTGACTGTTGACAAATTCGGCGAAGATTTGGTCTCTAAATTCGTCTCCCCCTTTTCGTGCAGTTGCTTGCAACTGCACGAAAAGGGGGAGATTGATAAACGGCAGGTTCCTTGGTTCCGGCTCGTCCGGCTTAGGATCTGGGATCCGGGATTTGGGGGGAAATGCAGAGGGCCCGCGTGCGGGCCCTCCGAAATTGTCGCGCGTGTCGTGCCCCGGGTGCTACAGCGTCTGTTCCCCCAACACCGTCACGGTGATATGCACGACCACATCGGTGTGCAGCACAATGGCGATCGAATAGTTGCCGATCTGCTTGAGCGGCCCCTCCGGCAGGCGGATCTGCGCGCGCTCCACCGGACAGCCTTGCGCCGCCAGCGCCTCGGCGATGTCGACGGTCGTCACCGAGCCGAACAGACGTCCGTCGACGCCGGCCTTCTGCGTGATCTGCACCGTCAATCCGTCGAGCTTGGCGCCTTTTTCCTGCGCCGCGGTCAGCGCTTGCCACTGCGCAGTTTCCAGCTCGGCGCGTCGTTTTTCGAATTCCGCCAGGTTCGCCGGCGTGGCGCGCTTGGCCTTGCCCTGGGGAATCAGGAAATTGCGTCCATAGCCTTCCTTGACTTTGACTACGTCGCCCAGGCCGCCGAGGTTTACCACTTTTTCGAGAAGAATAACTTGCATGGTGGCTGTCCTGTCAATGCAGATCGGTGTAAGGCAGCAGCGCCAGGAACCGCGCCCGCTTGATCGCGTCCGAAAGCTGGCGCTGGTAGCCGGTCTTGGTCCCGGTAATGCGCGCCGGAATGATCTTGCCGTTCTCGGCGATGAAGTCTTTCAGCAAATCGACATCTTTGTAGTCGATCCACTCGATTTTCTCTACGGTAAAGCGGCAGAATTTGCGCCGCTTGAACAAGGCGCTGACCTTCTTCTTTTCCTTGCCGTCCTTGCCGAATTTGCCCTTGCCCTTGCCGAATCGGCCACCACCGGATCTTCCCATCGTTGCCATGCTCTACTCTCCTGTCTCGAATTCGATTTGCACTGCGTGCAGAACCACCTGACGGCTGGAATGTCCCTTGCGGTCGATGAATCCGGTTACCGTCATGGCCGTGCCCAAGGGCGCGGCCGAAACCAGCCTGGCTTCCCGGTCGAATGCCACCGCTGCGATTTCACAACTGACCTTTCTCGGCGTGCCCAATTCGTCCTGCACCGATTCGTGGCTCAGCCTGAACTTCAGGATCGGGATGCCTGCCGGCGTGCGCCTCGGTACGTCCAGTTCGACGATCCTACCGCGCAACACGATCAGATTCTCAGCCGCCAAGCGGGGTAATCACGCGCTCGCCGGCGGCGCCGGCGTTTCCGCCGGCTTGGGCGGCTCGCTCGGGCTCAGCACCGACCTTGATTTCTCTTCTTTCATCATCGGCGAAGGCGTGGTCCAGGCCCGGTCCATCTTGACGATGAGATGGCGCAGCACCGCATCGTTGAACTTGAAGGCATGGTCCAATTCGCCGAGCGTGTCGCTGTCGCACTCGATGTTCATCAGCACGTAGTGCGCCTTGTGGACCTTCTGGATCGGGTAGGTCAACTGGCGCCGGCCCCAGTCCTCGAGGCGGTGCATCTTCCCGCCTTTCGCGGTGACCGTGCCGCGATAGCGCTCGATCATCGCCGGGACCTGCTCGCTCTGGTCCGGATGAACGATAAAAACGATTTCGTAATGTCGCATAAGGCTCCTTATGGTCTGTGGCCTCCCGGCTGCGACACCGGCAAGGCAAGGAATCGGCGGCCGAGGGATTCGGCCACTCGAAAAATAACCGCCGTTAGAGCGGCTCAAGGGGCTGAATTATAAGCGAAACGGCGTGCGGGAAGCAAACTACTATATACGGCGTCTTAAGCCCTGTGTCATGCTGCCAGCGGACTTGCGCGCTGCGCGCGCCAACCGTGTTTTTCGTACGGATAAGAAGCATCCGTACGAAAAACACGGTTGTGGATAAGACCGGGGCGGTTTTGGTTTTCATTCGAGATCGTCGATTGCGCACGGATGGCCTTATCATCCGTGCGCAATCGGCGATCCGCGCGGACGGTTTTTCGTCCGCGCAACATCCCGACCCGTAACAACAAGCGGCGCGATTTAGGTCGCGACGTATAGTAGTCGCCAAATCGCGGCGGCAGTGCAAGAATGGCCTTCTGTGACAGCGTCGCTCGGAGGTAATCCATGAATCAGGCTGCCGACACCAAGGCTCTCGACGATCTGATTGCGCGCCGGCTGGACGAAATTCTGCCGCGCAAGCTCGCCGAACTGAAGGCGAACAAAACGCCCTCGATGACCATCATTGCCACCAAGGGCACCCTCGATTGGGCCTATCCGCCGTTCATCCTCGCCTCCACCGCCTCCGCGCTGGGCTGGGAGGTATCGGTATTCTTCACCTTTTACGGGCTGCAACTGCTCAAGAAGGACCTGGGTGATCTGAAGATCAGCCCGCTCGGCAATCCGGGCATGCCGATGAAAATGCCCTTCGGGCCGGACTGGTTCAAGAGCGTCAATTGGAACATTCCGAACGCCGTGCAAGCGGTCCTGCCGGGATTCGAATCCTTCGCCACGACGCTCATGAAGAGAACCATCACCAACAAGGGGGTCGCAGGGGTGGAGGAACTGCGTCAGGCCTGCATCGAGGGCGGCGTAAATCTGATCGGCTGCCAGATGACCGTAGACCTGTTCGGATATACGCCCGAGGACTTCATCCCCGAAGTGAAGGAGTATTGCGGCGCTGCGACTTTTTTGCCCATGGCAAAGGATGCCGACGTGAGCCTGTTTATTTGAGGCGACGCCGCCGCGATTCGAACAGGCAGACGCCGCTCGCGACCGAAACGTTGAGGCTGGCAACGCTCCCCGACATCGGGATTCTGACCAGCGCATCGCAGCGCTCGCGCGTCAGGCGCCGCATCCCCTCGCCTTCGGCGCCCAGCACCCACGCCAAGGATTGCGGCAGGTCGGCGTCGTACAGCGCTTGTTCGGCGCGCTCATCGGCCCCGAGGACCCAGATTGAGCGCTCCTTCAGATCCGCAAGCGTTCGAGCCAGATTGGTGACCATGTAGTAGGGCATGGTTTCCGCCGCGCCGCTGGCAACCTTGGAAACGGTCGCGTTGATTCCGGCAGCACGGTCCTTCGGTGCGATCACCGCATGCGCACCCGCCGCATCGGCAACCCGAAGACACGCGCCAAGGTTGTGCGGATCGGTGACGCCGTCGAGCACCAGCAGCAGCGGCGGCTCGGCGAGCGCATCGAGCAGGTCCTCCAGACCGATGCGCTTCTGCAGTTCCCTCACCGTCGCCACCACGCCTTGATGTCGACCGGCGCCTTCGAAGCCGTCTAGCCGCGCAGGCGCGACCCGCAGCAGGCGTACTCCCGAGCGCTCGGCCGCCGCGACGAGATCCCTCGCGCGCGCGTCCTGGCGCGTCTGATCCAGAAATATCTCGAACACCGAAGCAGGGTCGGCGCGCAGCCGCGCAAGAACCGCGTGAAAGCCGAAGATGGTGCGCGTGGGCTTCATTCCGCGAGAACGAAGTCCATGCGCGCGAGATCGAGATCGACGCGCACGATTCTCACCCTCACTCGGTCGGCAAGGCGAAACCGCTTGCGCGTCCTCTCGCCGCGTAACTCATGCCGGGCTGCGTCGAACTGGAAGTAGTCCGTGCCCAATTCCGAAATGTGCACCAGGCCTTCGACGTAGACATCATCCAATGCGACGAAGATGCCGAAACCGGTCACAGCGCTGATCGAGCCGTCGAACTCATCGCCCACTCGGTCGCGCATGTAGTAACACTTGAGGAACGCCTCCACCTCCCAACCCGCCTCGTCGGCACGGCGCTCGGTGCGCGAGCAGTGCTCGCCCAATTCGGTCCAGTTGCCCGGCTTGTATGTCTTTTTCGCCAGGACCGCCTTGATGGCGCGGTGCACCAGGAGGTCGGGGTAGCGTCGTATCGGGGAGGTAAAGTGCGTGTAGGTCTCATACGCGAGCCCGAAATGGCCGACGTTCTCCGGACTGTATTTGGCCTGCTTGAGCGAGCGCAGCAGCACCGTCTGCAGCAATTGCACATCGGGCCGGTGCTTGATCGACTCGAGCAGCCGCGCATAATCCTTGGCGTGCGGGTCATCGCCTCCGCCCAGGTCGAGGCCGAATCCTTTCAGGAAATCGCGCAGACCGGCCAGTTTTTCCGGCGTCGGGCCTTCATGAATGCGGTAAAGCGCCGGATGCTTGTGCTTGCGCAGGAACTCGGAGGCGCACACGTTGGCCGCGAGCATGCATTCTTCGATGATGCGGTGCGCGTCGTTGCGCTCGACGGGAACGATCTTCTCCAGCCTGCCCCGGTCGTCGAACACGAACGCCGTCTCGATGGTCTCGAAATCGATTGCCCCGCGCGCCTTGCGCGCCTTGGCCAGCACCCGGTACAAGCGGTACAACGCCTGCAACTCAGGAAGCAGCGGCGCGAACTTGCGTGCCGAATCGCCCTCCGGGTCGGCCAGCGTTTGAGCGACCTGGGTGTAGGTCAGCCTCGCGCGCGAGCGCATGACCGCCGCGTAGAAGCGGTAGTCGCGGACTTCGCCCGCGGCGGTGATCTTCATGTCGCAGGCCATGCACAGGCGGTCCACCTCCGGGTTGATCGAACACAGCCCGTTCGAGAGCCGCTCAGGCAGCATGGGAATGACCCGGCGCGGGAAATACACCGATGTCCCGCGCTCGCGAGCGTCGGCGTCCAGCGCATCGCCGTGGCGCACGTAGTGGCTCACATCGGCGATGGCCACGATGAGCCTGAAACCCCGGCCATCGCGTTCGCAGAACACCGCATCATCGAAGTCTTTCGCGGTTTCGCCGTCGATGGTCACCAGCGGCAGCTCGCGCAGATCCATGCGCCCCTCGCTGTCGCTGGCGCGCGGCTTGGGAGGATATGCCTCAGCCTGCGCCATTGCAGCCTTGGAAAATTCGAACGGAAGGTCGTGCTTGCGCAGCGCGATTTCGATCTCGATACCCGGATCGGTCGCGCTGCCGAGCACCTCGGCCACGCGGCCGATAGGCTGGGTGTGGACGTCGCGGAAATCGACGCTGGGCTGGGCGGTCAACTCGACCACGACCACCTGTCCCGGTTGCGCCTTGCCCTCAGCACCCGGCTCGATCAGGATTTCCTGGCTGATGCGCCGGTCGGAGGCGACGACGAACGCGAGCGCGTGCTCGCGCTGAAATCGCCCGACGATGCGGGTATTGGTACGCTCGATCACATCGACGATGGTCGCTTCGGCTCGGCCGCGGCGATCGAGGGCCCCCGCGCGCACCATGACGCGGTCGCGGTGCAGCACCTTGCGCATTTCCCGCTGTGACAGGTACAAATCGGCACCGCCATCGTCGGGAGTGACAAACCCGTAGCCCTCCGCGTGGCCATCGACTCGCCCGGCGACGAGGTCCAGTTTTTTTGCAATCAGCAGCGCGCCCTTGCGATTGCGCAGTATCTGGCCTTCGCGTTCCATTGCAGCGAGACGGCGCGAAAAGGCCTCGTATTCCGAGGAACGAATGCCGAGCGAGCGAGCGAGATCGGTCTCGGCTAGCGGTGCGCCCGCCTCTGCGAGCGTGTCGAGGATGAACTCCCGCGACGGAATCGGCGCCTCGTAACGGGCCGATTCGCGCTCCAGGAAGGGATCTTTTCCTCGCCTGCCGGCGGGCTTCTTCATGGAACGGTTTTCCTATAGAATTGCGCCTCCGCCGACGCTAGCCGCAAGGCTCGCGCCGGATGTGCCCAGGTGGCGGAATTGGTAGACGCACTAGGTTCAGGTCCTAGCGGTGGCAACACTGTGGGGGTTCGAGTCCCTTCCTGGGCACCACGGCTGTATTTTACCTTGTCTTTTCCGGCATTCGGCCTTTCCTAAGCGGGACGACCCGGAACCAAGGGCGCTGCTCTTGCCGTTTGTCAATCTCCCCCTTTTCGTGCAGTTGCAGGCAACTGCACGAAGAGGGGGAGACGAATTTAGAACCCAATTCTTCGCCAAATTTATCAACAGTCAACTTGCAAGTGACCAAGGCAGCGGCTGTGTCTGGCTCACGCCGCCGTCTCGGGCGTGTTATCTGAGTTGCAACTCGAAGTTTCCGTTGCCGCGATCGAGCGCGATCAGCCGCAGCAGCGGCGTGAGCTGCTGCTGGTGTTCCGGAGCGACATGGGCCGTCGCCACGAACACTGGGTTCGCCGCGCTTGCCCATGATCCTTTGCCAGCGAGTTGAAGCGGCCCGGCCAGCGTTCGCAGCGTGGCGTGAATCATGGCGCCTTCACCCACGAGCTGCAGTTCATAGTCGCCCAGGGGCGAAACGGGCGTGAGCGTCGAACCGGCGCGGCGCCATTGCAAAGTTGCATTGCCGCGCACGCCTCCGCTGCCCGCCAGCGGAAGCGTCAGGCTCTTGACTTGAAGCCGCAAATCGCCGGTAAGACCAAGGGGCGCCAGCTTGGGCACGCCCAGACCCAACGCCACAGCGGGGACGGTAAGGTCGGCCTGTGCCAATTCAATTCGCAATAAGGAAATCGTCACCGGGAAATGCTTGGTCGCGTCGTCCAGTTCGACTTCATAAACGACATTCCCGCGCAGTAAGGCTCCGGGGCGAAAACGCCAAGCGAAATGTTTCGCGATGCCGTTTTGCCGGTGTGCGTCGAGCAGTTCGATCTGACCCGCGCCTGCCCAGAGCGTGCCTTGCGCCTCGGCGATTCGCAGTCTGCCTCCACTGGCGCGCTGCAGTCCGGCATCGACCAGCGTCGCCGGCATCATCGCAACGAGCCAAGCGGCGTAGATGGCCAAGCCCAGACTGAACAGCCCCCAGCGCATTACTGAGTATTGCGTAAATGGGTGCCAGCCCATTTATGCCTCGAACCTTCCTTCTCCCTGCGGGAGAAGGAGCAGAGGATGAGGGGCTGCGTGTCAGCCATTTATTGAATGCTCATTACGGCTTGGCGCGGATAAATGTGGCCGTCACGCTCACGATACCGGGGGTGGATGCTGCTTCGATCCGGCAAGTCTCCAGACGTACACGCTGCTGCTGCAGGCTCGAAACCAAGGCCAGCCAGTCGGTAAACGGCATCGCGCCGAAACCCACCTGGACTTGATCGGCGTTCGGCGCATCGATACGCACCAGTGCGCGCGCCAGCCCTGCGGCACCCACCTGACCTTGCACCACCGAGCGCAGATCGGCCTGACCGGCAGGAGCCGCCGGCAGGCTGCGCAGGCGCTCGAACTCGGCCGCCTGTTGTTCGAGGAGCGCTGCCTGCGCGCGCAGCGCGGCGACTGCCGGGGTCAACCGCTGGTGCGCACGGGTAGCCGACTGCACAAGCGCCAGATAGAGCGCAACGCCCACGATCGCCGCCAGCACGGCAATGACCAGGCGCTCCCGCGGCGCTCGCGAACCCCAGAGTGTACGCAACCGCGCTCTCATGACGCCGTTACGGTCAAGACGACCGCCCCGCCTTTTGCGCCTGCAGATGCGGGCGTCGCCTGGACACCTTTGCCGCCGCCGACGCTGACTTTGAGGCCTGCCTGAACCATGCGCGACACCGCGCGGCGCACAACTCCTTCGTCAATCGCGCCCAGCTCGAGCGTCATCCGGCCGCTTTCGAATGAGACGATTCGCAGGTTTCCGGCCGGCAGTTCCTTCACGCCCGCCGACACTTTTTCGATCATCGGCAGGAAATCGCTGGTGTCGGATTTCCCCGCGGCGTGGCGCACTTCGGCGAGTTTGCGGCGCATTTGCAGCACGGGATCCACCACTGCGACAGCGTCGGGAACCGCGGCGCGAAACCGCGCTTCCATCTTCTGTCTCAGTTCCCGCTGCTCGTTTACGAGCAGCGTCCAGTTGACAATCAGCGCAAGCGCATGGATCGCCAGCGCGCCCGCCACGATCCAGGCTGCAGGGCGCAGCCGTGCGAGCAAGCCTGGGATAGCACGCCATCGCCGGTGCTCCTGCGTGAGGCTGACGCCGGCTTCGGGCGGCGCTGTGCGCCAATCCCAATGCGCTGCAAGACGCACCGGAACGCCGAGATCGCGTTCCCACGCCTGCAAATTCGGCGCGCAATCCGACACAGTCGTATAAAGCGCGATCGAGCCGGGCAGGGCAATGCGCGTCTTTGCCTCGTCCAGCATGAGCTTGAGCGACATGGGAGGGGATTCTTGATCGCCGCAATCGGTCGCCGCGCCTTCGAACTCGTTGCTCCGCACAAAGCCCTCGCGACCGTTCCAAGCCAGGCTCCATTCGCCCGCGGCCCAAGGCAGAAGGAGGGTCTCCCAATGGACTTCGAATTTGTCGATGCCGATGCCGTTGAGCGCATCCATCCAACGCTTCAGGCCGGCCCTGTCCCACACCGCGAGCACGTCCGCGTCGCCGATAGAGCCGAGCCAACTTACCTGATTGGCTTCGGGCTGTCCCAGCGTCTCCTCCTCGACCGCGTATGCCAGCACCGCCCCCGCACGGCGCTTGGCCGCAGGAGGCAGATGCGTACGGGTGATTACGACTTCGGCGGCGGGAATGACGAGCTGGACGCGTTCGGCGTTGCGCGGCAGCTCGGCGAGCCGGCCCTCACCCGGGGCGCTCTGCCGGTCTGCCCCGATAAGCGCCCATCGGCACTCTTGCGGCGGCTCGAAAAGCGAACAACGGATGCGAAGCAGGCTCATAGATATTTCCGCCAGATAACCGAGGGCCAGCCGGTATTGTCACGCACAAGCAGCGCCGCACCCTGCGCCACCGATTGGCCGATCGTCACGCGCATGCTAACTCGAAAATAATCGCTTCTCACCGTTATATTCTCCGGGGACACCTCGACACCGCCGGGGGCCCGGCGGACAAAATCGTCGGCACTGCCAAAGTAAATGCGATCGCGTTGCGCAGCCAGCTCCCGAGCGCGATCGAGATCCAAACCTTTCACAATCCCGGCGAGCACCTCTGGTGGCGCGGTGTTGACGTTGACCGGCGTGAGCCGCGGCAGCGCGGTGACGAATAGGCGCAGCCGTGCTCGAACGCTATCGTCAAAACCTCGCACCAGCGCAAGCTCGGCCACGTCGATGAGCGGCCGATTGGCCGCCAAATACGGCGGGTCGAGCGCGAGATAGTAATCGTTTTCGGCACCATCCAGCGGCTGCGACTCGCTGTCCTCGTCGATCCAGTCAGCAAGCGCTCCGGCAAGCGAAAGCGGCAATTCCAGTATCGACAGCAGGCGCTGAAACTGGGCGAGATGCGCCGGACTGACTTTTCCGCCCGTTACCAGGTTGTTGAGATTGAACCGGCCTTGCTGGTCCTCGATGAATCCCGCGAGTTCGCCGTTTTCGACCGGGACGGGCGGCAGCCGCAAAGCCCAGGGTTCACCCAGGTGGTCGACATTGCTCGCACGGCGGTCATCGCTCAGTATGGCGCGAACCCAGTCCAGTCCCGCCCCGACGATCGCCTGCGCCTGCGCATGGTCGGAATTGAGTTCCCTGTGCCGCGCCCAGGTGCTCTGGGTCACCAAGATCGCCGTGGCCGCCATCGCCGCCAGTGCGGCCACGCCCATGGCGAGCACGATGGCCACGCCCTTTTCCGTTCTTCTGGCGCTTGCTCGCGCGACGGTTCCAGTTTCCATGGCTCCCCCGCGGTCACGTCAGCGCAATCAGGCGCACAAATTCTTCGCCCGAAGCAAGCACAACGCGCACGCGCACGGCGCGTGGAATGATCAGATTGCCGGTTGCCGGCGGCCAGGCGTCAAGCCACAGCAGATCCCCATTCAGGTACTGCAGTTCGAATCCAGCGACACCGGAGAGCAGGGAGTACCGCGCGGGCTCCGCAGTGGGCGCCAGATCGAGCCCGGGCCACAGCCATAACTCTATTTCCTGTTTCTCGTTGAGTCGGTATGCGAGCCGCCGCGCGGTGTCCACGCCGTCGACCGAAGCGAAACGACTGAATTCAAGGCGCGGCTCCAGCGGCGCCGCGACCTGAGCGCGCCACGCCGGCGAAGTACCGGATGCGACCCGGACCGGACGCGGCGAGGAGAGCAGCACATCGCGCTCGAATCGGGCGAAGAACGACTCCACGCGGCGCCACTTCTCCGTCTCCTGCTGGGCGTGGGCACGTCCATCGAGCACCGCGCCGAGTCCGCGGTAGGACATCAGCGCGAGCAGCGAGAGAATGAGCAGCGCTGTCAGCAACTCGATCAGGGTGAAGCCGCGTGGCGAACGCTTCATCTTACGGCTGCCTGCGGCGGCACGATGAAGCCGGTAAGGCGCGCAAGCGGGCGCGACTCGTCTTGAGCGGCGTAAACGACGACATTGACGCGGCGGAACGAAGGATTCGGCGTATCCATCACCTCCTCGCGCCAGGTGAACTGGAAACCGCCCTGGGTCCCAGTGCCGCTGCTCATGCCGATCGGCAGCCAATCGCCCCGGGCACGATGCTCGGCAATCACATTCTCCGCCACCCAGCCGGCGAGCAGACGCGAGCGCATCTCGCCCACATTCCCCGTGCCTTGTCCGGACGCTCGTAACGCGGCAAGAAGCGCAACGGAGACGATGGTCAGCGCCACCAGCACCTCTATCAGCGTAAAACCCGAGCGCCTAACGCGTCGCCATTTCGGCATTCAAGTTCCCTTCGGGCGGCACGACGCGCACCTCTCCCAGCGGCGATCCCGCAACGTCGTAACGTTCCGCACCCAACGCCATTTCGATGGTGAAAGCGGGCATTTCTCCGTAAGGTGTGAATTCAAGACGCATGGCGCCGCGCGGCCGCATATTTTCGACTCGCAGTCCCACCACCGCAATCCCTTGAGGCAGAGTTCGATCGCGCAGAATATCGTTGTCGCGAATCTCGGACCAGCCCGTGGCCTCGGCAAACTGCCAGAAGCGGTAACTCGGCCCGTCGCTTGTCCAGGCGATGGCTTTAGCGGTCAATCGCGATTCCTGTGCGCACAGATCGAGCAGTTGCGCCAGACGTTCGGCCTCGACACGAAGCTGGCCGCGATCGTCCGGCCGCGCGATCGTGGCCACCAGACCGACGAAAAGACCCATGATCATCACGACGACGAGCATCTCGATGAGCGTGAAACCACGGGCCCTCTGGGTCATGATCCTTTCGTCATCCCCGCCGATGCGAGGCGTCGTCACGAAATGCCGTCGGGACGGCTGCGAGGGTCCGGGTCATCGCTATAGATTCCACGAGCCGATATCGGCGTCATTGCCTTCACCGCCGGGCACGCCATCGGCGCCGAAACTGAATAAGTCGATCTCGCCTTGCACGCCGGGATTGAGGTACTGGTACGGATTGCCCCAGGGATCCTTCGGCAGCCGCTCGATATACCCGCCTGCCTTCCAGTTGGGCGGTATCGGGGCGGTAGTGGGTTTCGCAAACAGGGCCTGCAATCCCTGCTCCGTCGTGGGATAGCGCTGATTGTCCAGACGGTACAGCTTAACGGCCTGCATCAGGCTCGCAATGTCCTGCTTTGCGGCGATCACCCGCGCCTCGTCGGGCCGGCTTATGATTTTCGGCACCACCAGAACGGCGAGGATGCCGAGAATAACCACCACTACCATTACTTCGAGCAAGGTGAAGCCACGTTGCCCGCGAGCCACGATCCGCATCGCCACCCCGCCCCCGTAAATTAGATCTCTCGCGCATCGGAGAGAATGCATTGCATTATATAATACCGTCCGGCGCACTAGGCCCGCCCTCCGGCCGGCGCACACAATAAGGGATACGGGTGTTCTCATTTGAACGTTCAAGCCTTGCCCAGACGGCCCTCGTGTCTTTGGTCACGCTCGCCGCCCTGGTGCTGCTGGGCCTGACGTTGGCATATTGGACCTGGTCGTGGTTCGCCCCGCGCGCCGAGCCGCGCGTGCAAGCCGCTGCGGAACCGGCGGGAAACGCCGCGTCCGCAAGCGGTCTGTTCGGGCGGGTGCCGCGGAACCGGAACGCGGCCGCGCCGACAGGAATGGCGATCAAGCTACTCGGTCTCGTGACCTCGTCGCGCAGCGAGAGCGGGTACGCGGTGGTACAACTCGAGGCGAAAGAGAATCGCGCGGTGCGCGAGGGCGCGGACGTCGCGCCCGGTATCCGGCTGGCGGAGGTCCATGCCGATCACATTATCCTGGAGCGCAACGGCGTCCGGGAAACACTGGCGTGGCCGGAGAAGCCAAAAATTGCGGTATCGCCGGCAACCCCACCCGCAGCGCCCCCCGCGGCATCCCGCGCTCGCAAGAGCAGCGAATGAAAAATCCCGTCGGCGCCTATGCGACGTTTGAGAGCTGAACTATGAAACCTCTTTTATTGCGAACTGGGCTTCTGTCGCTCGCCATGGCAGCGTTCATAGGCCAAGCCTGGCCCGCTGCCCAGCCACCCGCCGCGTCGGACGAGCCAAGACCGCGCTCCGCGCGCCCCGCCGGCCCCGACGTGGTCACCCTCAACTTCGTCAACGCCGATATCGATGGCGTGATCAAAGTCGTGAGCGAAATCACCGGAAAGAACTTCGTGATCGACCCGCGCGTCAAGGGCTCGGTCAATATCGTCTCGGCGAAGCCGATATCGAAGGCCCTCGTGTACGACGTTTTCCTTTCGGCACTGCGCCTGCAGGGTTTTGCGGTGGTCGAGGACCGGGGCATGGTTAGAATCGTTCCGGAAGTCGACGCGAAGGTGCAGCCGAGCGCCACCTTCGGACCTCAGGACAGACCGCGCGCCACCGGTGACCAGGTGCAAACGCAAGTGTTCATGCTGCAATATGAGTCGGCGGTGCAGATGGTGCCGATATTGCGCCCCCTGATCGCATCGAACAACACCATCACCGCGTACAACAACACCAATTCCCTGGTGATCACGGACTACGCGAGCAACCTGAAGCGCATCGAAAAGATCGTCGACGCGATCGACCAGCCCAGCGGACTCGACCCGATTGTGATTCCGCTCAAGTACGCCTCCGCCCTGGACGTGGCGCAGACCGTCATCCGGCTGTTTCCCGATGTCGCGCAGGCGCAGGCCGCCGGCGCCGCGGCGACTCAGACCCAGCGCCTGACGGTGGTCGGGGACGCGCGCTCCAACAGCCTGTATGCGCGCTCGGACAATCCCTCCCGTCTGGCCAGACTGCGCAGCCTCGTTGCCATGCTGGATACGCCGAGCGCCGCCGGCGGCAACATCCATGTCGTATACCTGAAAAATGCCGAAGCCGTGAAGGTCGCCGAGGTATTGCGGGCGATATACTCAGGCGAGACGGCCCAGCCGCGCGCCGCAACCGCTGCACCACCTACGCTGGGCGCGGGGGCCCCTCCGCCGCCGCCGCAGGTCCAAGCCGGCGGCCCGACGGCGTCCACCCCCGGCATCATCCAGGCAGATCCGGCAACCAATTCGATCATCATCACGGCGCCCGATCCTGTCTATAACAACCTGCGCGCCGTGCTGGAGAGGCTCGACGTGCGCCGCGCACAGGTCTACGTCGAAGCCTTGATTGCCGAAGTAACCGCCGACAAGGCCGCCGAATTCGGTATCCAGTGGCAAAGCGTGGGAGGTCTCGGCGCTAGCGATACTGCGGCGCGCGGCTTTGGCGGCACCAACTTCGGACAGGTCGGCCAGAACATCATCGGCGTCTCGGTAAACCCCGGAACGATCGGTCGCGGTCTGAATATCGGTGTGATCAAGGGCCGCGTTACGATTCCGGGCATCGGAGAAATCGCCAACCTCGGGCTGCTGGTGCGAGCGCTGGAATCGGATAACAACGCCAACATCCTGTCCACGCCCACGCTGCTGACCCTGGACAACGAGGAGGCGAGGATCGTGATCGGCCAGAACGTGCCTTTCATTACCGGGCAGTACGCCGTCTCCGGCGGGGCCACGACGCCCACGCCGTTCCAAACCATCGAGCGGCGCGATGTCGGCCTGAGCTTGCGCATCAAGCCCCAGATCTCGCAGGGCGGCGCCGTACGGCTGCAGATTTACCAGGAAGTCTCCAGCATACAGGACAGCGCCAACGCCGCCGGCGTGATCACCAACAAACGCTCGGTCGATTCGAATGTGCTGGTCGACGACGGGCAGATCGTCGTGATCGGCGGACTGATCCAGGATACGGTCAATGACGGCTCCGAGAAAATACCCGGGCTGGGCGACCTGCCGCTGATCGGCGGTCTGTTCAGGTATAACACCCGCTCGCGCACCAAGACGAACCTCATGGTGTTCCTGCGCCCGACCGTGGTGCGCGAAGCCCAGGGCACCGATACCATGACCAGCGAGCGATACAACTACATATTGGGCGAGCAGGAGAGGGTGAAGCCCCAGCCCATGGTGGGTCTCCCCGATATCCCGGCGCCGATACTTCCGCCGCTGTCACCGGCACCTGCGCAAGCGCCGAAAGCGCAATGAGTTCGCGATGACCCGGACCGCCTCGGGCACCGTTCCCTATGCTTTTGCCAAGGCCAACGGCGTCGCCGTAACCGTCCTCGGCGACGAGATTGCAGAGGTCGCGGTGCGCGAAGATGCGCGCGTAGGTTCGCTCGCCGAGCTGCGGCGGGTGCTGGGCGTGCCGCTGCGCACACGGCGTGTAGCCACCGAGCAGTTCGACGAGTTGCTCTCGGCGCTGTACAGCGGCGGCAACAGCGGCGCGGCTGAACTTGCCGGGGATCTCGCTCAGGATCTCGATCTTTCGCGCTTGCTGCAGGAAATCCCCAGGATCGAGGATCTTTTGGAGAGCCAGGACGACGCGCCGGTCATCCGCCTCATCAACGCCCTGCTCACCCAGGCGCTGCGCGACGGCGCTTCCGACATCCACATCGAGCCCTTCGAGACGCGTTCGGTGGTGCGCCTGCGCATCGACGGTACGCTGCGCGACCTGCTCGAGCCCGCGCGCGCCCTGCATGCGGCCATCGTTTCGCGCGTCAAGATCATGGCGCAGCTCGACATCGCGGAAAAGCGCCTGCCGCAGGACGGCCGCATCACGCTTCGGGTGGCCGGCAAGCCCGTCGACGTGCGCGTGTCGACCATCCCCACCGGGCACGGCGAGCGGGTCATGCTGCGCCTGCTGGACAAGCAGGCCGGAAGGCTCAATTTGTCCCAGCTCGGAATGGACGATTCGACACTGGCGCAGATGGATGCGCTCATCGGGGAACCGCACGGAATCATTCTCGTGACCGGCCCGACGGGCTCGGGCAAGACCACGACGCTTTACGCGGCGCTCTCAAGGCTCGATGCGACGTCGCTCAATATCATGACGGTCGAGGATCCGATCGAGTACGACCTCGACGGAATCAATCAGACGCAGATCAACTCCAAGATCGAAATGAGCTTCGCGCGCGCGCTGCGTGCGATTCTGCGCCAGGACCCGGACGTGGTGATGATCGGTGAGATTCGCGACCTGGAAACCGCGCAGATCGCGGTTCAGGCAAGCCTTACCGGGCATTTGGTGTTTGCGACCCTTCACACCAACGACGCCGTGGCAGCCGTCAATCGCCTGGTCGACATGGGGGTCGAACCGTTCTTGCTTGCCTCGAGCCTGATCGGCGTCGGCGCCCAGCGCCTTGTGCGCCGGCTTTGCCAACAATGCCGAAAGCCGATGACCGCGGATGCCGCGCAACTGCGCTTGCTGGAATTGGAGCCGGCCGGCGGGGTCATATATTCCGCGCAAGGCTGCCCGGCCTGCAATCGCTCGGGTTACCAGGGGCGCACCGGGATCTACGAGCTGCTGACGGTCGATGACGAACTGCGCCGGCTGATCCATGACCGCGCCTCCGAGCAGCGTCTGCGCGAGTACGCCACGGGCCACGGTATGCGTTCATTGCGCAACGACGGCATGCGCTGGGTTGCACAGGGCGTGACCAGTCTGGAAGAAGTGGTGCGCGTTACGCGCGAATAATCGACGAATCGCGGGCGATGGAAGCATTCCGCTACCGCGCGCTTGACGCGGGGGGTCGCACGGTATCCGGCGTGATGCAGGCGGACACGCCGCGCCAAGTGCGCACGCAGTTGCGTGGCCAGGGCCTCCTGCCTTTTGCCGTCGAGCAGGTGCAATCGGCCGAGCGCACGCGCCAACTCTGGGCGCGTGGCGTCGCCGCGGCCGAACTGAGCCTGATCACCCGCCAGCTCGCGACCCTCCTCGGCTCCGGGTTGACCATGGAGGAATCGCTCAAAGCGCTGATCGAACAGTCCTCGGACGCCGTAGCGCGCGAGGTACTCGCCGGGGTGAAGGCGGGGATCGCGGGCGGACAGTCTCTTTCGGCGGCGCTCGCCACTTACGAAAAGAGTTTCCCGGATTTTTATTGCGCGCTAGTCCACGGCGGGGAAGAGTCCGGGCAGTTGGCGACAGTCCTGCAGCACCTGGCTGATTATCTCGATGCGCGCCAGACGTTAAAGCAAAAAACCGGCCTTGCCCTTCTTTACCCGATCCTGGTGTCGGTGGTTGCGATTCTGATCGTCACCGGCCTTTTGGTCTATGTGGTGCCGCAGATCGTGCAGGTGTTCCAGCAATCGCGCCAGAGCCTGCCCCTGCTGACGCGCGCGCTTATCGGGCTAAGCGATTTTATGCGCGCCATGTGGCCGTATCTCGCCGCCGCCGCCATAGGCGCCGCGCTGGGAGTGCGCATGGTGCTGAGCCGCGAGGCGCCCCGACGCCGCTGGCACGCGGTGTTGCTGACGCTGCCCTGGCTCGGTCCGCTGATCCGTGGGGTCAACACAACGCGCTTCGCCAGCACGCTCGCGATCCTGGTCGGGGGCGGGGTGCCGCTGCTATCGGCGCTCGCCGCCGGGGCGCGCGTCATGAGCAATATGGTGATGAAGAAAGCGATCGAGGAGGCGATCGAGCGAGTGCGCGAAGGATCAAGTTTGGCGCGCGCTCTGGGCGCCTCGCGCGCGTTTCCGCCGCTGCTCGTTCATTTGATCGCGAGCGGGGAAGTCAGCGGCAAGCTGGAGCAGATGCTTCAACGCGCCGCGGAACTCGAGACCCAGTCGCTGGAGCGGCGCCTGGCCGTGTTTCTGACCGTGCTCGAACCGGCGATGATCTTGCTGATGGGCGGAATCGTGCTGCTTATCGTACTGGCAATACTGCTGCCTATAATCGAGATCAACCAGCTGGTGCGCTAGGGCGTCTTTCGACGGTTCATTTGAACGGGTGCCGGCGCACGATGGTGTTGTCTCGCTCGGGCCCGGTCGAAATCATGTCGACTGGAACCCCGCAGATCGTCTGGATGCGCTCTAGGTAGGCCCGCGCCTTGGACGGGAGGCGGCCGAATTCATTGATCCCGACCGTGCTCTCCTGCCAGCCCGGCAGGTCCTCGTAAATTGGCTCGCAGCGGGCAGTGCTTTCTGCACCCACCGGGAGCAGGTCACCGACCGCCCCGTCGACCCGGTAGCCTACGCAGACTTTCACCAGCTCCATGCCGTCGAGCACATCGAGCTTGGTCACGCACAGGCCGGAAATTCCGTTGATTTGAATCGAGCGCTTGAGCGCCGCCGCGTCGAACCATCCGCAGCGCCGCGGCCGGCCCGTCGTGGCACCGAACTCCATGCCGCGCGCGCGCAGAAGCTCACCCGTGTCGTCGTCCAGTTCCGTGGGAAACGGCCCCGAGCCGACGCGCGTGGTGTAGGCTTTGGTAATGCCGAGGATGTAGTGCAGCAGGTGCGGTCCGATGCCGGCGCCTGCTGAAGCGGCGCCGGCAACGCAGTTCGATGAGGTCACGAACGGATAAGTGCCGTGGTCGACGTCGAGCAGCGTGCCTTGAGCCCCCTCGAACAGCAGGTTTCGGCCGGATTGGTTGGCCTCGTAGAGCTCCCGCGGAACATCCGCCACGAGCGGTTTGAGCCTGGAGGCCAAGGCGAGTGCCTCCTCGCGGGTTTGGTCGAAATCCACAGCCTGCGCGCCCAGGTACTTGGTCAGCACGAAGTTGTGATAATCGAGCAGCTCGCGCAGCTTTGCCGTGAAGCGTTCGGGGATGAACAGGTCTTGCAGGCGGATAGCGCGCCTTGCCACCTTGTCTTCGTACGCGGGCCCGATGCCGCGCCCCGTGGTGCCGATCTTGCCCTTGCCTTTGGCGAGTTCACGGGCCACATCGAGAGCCGCATGGTAGGGCAGGATCAATGGACAGGCTTCGGAGATGCGCAGTCGGCTGTTCACGTCGACCCCTGCCCCTTCGAGCTCGTCGATCTCGTCGATCAGCGCCTTCGGCGAGAGCACTACACCGTTGCCGATGTAGCAAACCACGCCGGGATGCAGGATTCCGGACGGCACCAGGTGCAGCACCGTTTTCTTGTTGCCGATGACCAGCGTGTGCCCGGCATTGTGTCCGCCCTGAAAACGCACCACGCCCTGCGCATGGTCGGTCAGCCAATCGACCACTTTGCCCTTGCCTTCGTCGCCCCACTGGGCGCCGATCACCACGACGTTTTTTGCCATCTTCAGTTTTCTCTCTTATCGCCCGGACGCGAACAGCGCCAGGCAGGACACGAACCAGTTGCTTCCCCGGCAGTTCTACCTAAGCCGGCGAGCCGGAACCACGGAAGCTGGTTTTGCCGTATATCAATCTCCCCATTTCTTGATGTTGCTTGCAACTGCACGAAAAGGGGAGACGAATTTAAAGACCAAATCTTGGCCAAGTTTGTCAACAGTACACTTGTAAGAGACTAGAGTGATTCAAAGCATCAGAGCCTTCTCACCTGCCACGCCCCTTCGACCAACACCAGCTCGCGCTCGCAGCCTGTGGCGCCCTTTCCGCCGTGTCCCGGGAGATCGACCACCACGACTTCGCCCGCGGCGCGCAGCTTCTTGATCGCCAACGCGAGATCGACGTCTTCCGAATACGGCGCACGCACGCCGCCGGGATCATGCTCGGGCGGTGCGGCGCGCGCCAGGTCACGCAAATCCATTGAGAATCCGGTCGCCGGTCGGGCGCGTCCAAAGGCCTTCCCCACCTCGTCATAGCGGCCCCCGAGCGCGACCGCGTTCGGCATTCCCGGAACATAGGCCGCGAACACCACTCCGCTGTGGTAGTGGTAGCCGCGCAGGTCCGCCAGGTCGATCGAGATCGGCACTCCGATGATGTCCTGCGAGAGCCGCGCCAGATCGTCCAGTGCTTGCACGACTTCCGGGTATGCCGGAAGCTCGGTGCGCGCGCGCGCCAAGAGCGAAGCGTCGCCGTAGAGCTGCGGCAGCAGCATAAGCGCCGCGCGTGTGCGCTTTTCCAGACCTGCACTCAGCGCTTCCAGACGCGGCATGTCCTTCGCTTCCAGCCCCTCGTGAAGCTCCGCTTCCAGTTCAGCCCCTACCGCGCCGTGCCGACACAATGCCCTGAACACGCCCACGTGGCCGATATCCAGTGACGCGTTGCCGATGCCGCATCGCGCAAGGGCGTCTACCAGCAGCCGCTGGATTTCGAGATCGGACTCGATCCCGGCATGACCGTAGACTTCGGCGCCAATCTGAAGCGGCTCGCGCGTGGCGTTCAGGCCGCGCGGCCAGGTGTTAAGCACGCTACCGGCGTAGCACAGCCGGGTCACGCCATCCTGATTAAGCAGGTGCGCATCGATGCGCGCCACCTGAGGCGTGATATCGGCACGCAGCCCCATGGTGCGCCCGGACACCTGATCCACCAGCTTGAAGGTGCGCAGGTCGAGATCGTGGCCGGTGCCGGTGAGCAGCGACTCGAGGTACTCGAGCATAGGCGGGATCACCAGCCGATAGCCATGCACGCGAAACTGTTCGAGCAGCCGCGAGCGCAGCGCCTCCACGCGCCGCGCCTCCGGCGGCAGAATGTCCTCGACGTATTCCGGGAGCAGCCAGTTGCGCATTAGAGCGTGAGGCGTGAGGGGTGAAGCGTGAGTGGTGAGGGGTGAAGCATGAGGAGAGAAAACCCCGGCAGGGCGATGTTCCCTTTAGTACTCGCACCTGACTTCTCACTCCCCACTATCCTTACCCCTCAAGCTTGACACCTCACCTCACAAAATAAAGCAATATCAGCCCCGCCAACATCGACGAGAGGCCGAAAAAGCGAATCTGTCCATCGGTGAATTGCGTGATACGCCGGAAGGTTTCACGCCATACCGCGGGCAAGAGAAACGGTAAGACGCCCTCGATCACCAGCATCAGCGCCAAAGCCATCAGGAACGTTGTTCCCACAATTACTTGCTGCTCTTGCCGGGACTCTTCAAATACTTGAAAAACTCCGAATTGGGCTCGATCACCAGCACGTCACCCTTGCTGTTGAAGCTGGCACGATAGGCCTCAAGGCTGCGGTAGAAGGCGTAGAACTCCGGGTTTTCGCTGAACGCCTTGGCGTAGATGGCCGAAGCCTTGCGATCTCCTTCGCCCTTCACGCGCTGCGCGTCGCGGTAGGCCTCGGCGATGATCACTTCGCGCGCGCGATCGCCTTCGGCGCGTATTTTCTCGGCCGCGGAGAATCCCTCCGATCGCAGCTCGGCAGCAACGCTCTTTCTCTCGGCTTCCATGCGCCGATAGACCGATTCGCTCACCTCCTGCGGCAACTCGACGCGTTTCAGGCGCACGTCGACGATCTGAACGCCGATCCTCTTTGCGTCATCCTGAACGTTTTCGCGCACTACGCGCATGATCTCCTCGCGCTCGCCGGACACGACGTCGTGTACGACGCGCTTGCCGAATTCCTCGCGCAGCGCCGAATTGATGGTCTGCGAAAGCCGCGTTTGTGCGCGGGTCTCGTCGCCCTGGACGCTGATGTAATACTGCCTGACGTCGACGATGCGCCATTTGACGAAAGAGTCGACGAGGACGTTTTTCTTCTCCGAAGTGATGAAGCGCTCCGTATCCGGCGTATCCAGGGTCAGGATGCGGTTGTCCACATAACGCACATTCTGGATAAAAGGCCACTTGAAATTCAGCCCCGGCTCAACGATGATTTCGCGGATTTCGCCGAGCTGGAACACGATGGCGTGCTGGCGCTGGTCGACGGTAAACATCGACATGGACGCGATCACCAGCACAGCGACAATGCCGGTCAGGTATGGGGCGAGACGCCGGTTCATGGCCGCCCCTCCCGTTCCCGCGGTCGCAAGGTATCGCGCGAACGCGCGCCGGAGGCGGGCGCCGCTTCGCTTGGCTGCACCGGGGCCGCGGCCGCGGGTCCTTGCAGTGTTGCAGCCCCGGACATCTGCATTATCTTGTCCAGCGGCAGGTACAGCAGGTTCGTCCCGGCCTTGGCGTCGACCATGATCTTCGAAGTCGAGGACAGGATCTGCTGTACCGTCTCCAGATACAAGCGCTCGCGCATCACCGCCGGCGCCTTCTGGTATTCGCTCAGAATCAGCCCGAAGCGGGACGCCTCGCCCTCGGAGTTTGCGACCACGCGCTGGTTGTAGCCGTTTGCCTCCTCGAACAGGCGCGCGGCCGTGCCGCGCGCTTTGGGAACAACGTCGTTGTAGTACGCCTGGCCCTCGTTCCTCTGGCGCTCCAGGTCCTGCTTGGCGCGCACCGCGTCGTCGAAGGCCGCCTGCACCTGCTCCGGCGGCTGCGCGTTCTGCATCGTCACCTTGCTGATCAGCACGCCGGTCTTGTAGCGGTCCAGCAGGTCCTGCATCGCCTTTTGCGAATCAACCGCGATCTGCTCCCGGCCCTCGTAGAGCACGAAGTCCATCTTGCTCTTGCCGACGATCTCGCGGAACGCGGTCTCTGCGGCCTGCATGACGGTGTCCTCGGGGCGGCGGTTGTTGAACAGATACTCCATCGGATCCTTGAGAATGTACTGAACCGCGAACTGGATGTCGATGATGTTCTCGTCATCGGTCAGCATCAGCGATTCGCGCAGAACTCTGGTCTTGACGTTATTGCGGTAGCCGATCTCCACCGTGCGCACGCCCGAGAGATCCACGATTTCGTGCGACTGGACCGGAAAGGGCAGCCGCCAGCGCAGCCCTGCATTGGTTACCTCGGAGAATTTCCCGAACGTGAGAACCACCCCGCGCTGGCCTTCGACGACGATATAGAAACCGCTGGCGAGCCAAAGAAGCAGGATAAGCCCCGCCAGAAGGCCGATTCCGCCGCCCATTTGCTTGAAGCTGGGCGGCTCGATGGAAGGCCCGCCCCCGCCGCGGCGATTGCGGCCGAACAACCCCCCCAGTTTCTGGTTGAAGTTGCGCCACATCTCCTCGAGATCGGGCGGCCCGTCGCCGCCGCCACCACCAGGGCGCTTGCCCCATTGCGGGTCGTTCAAAGACATGATTATGAGATCTCTGGAAAAATGTCTCGCTGCATCTGCAAGTCACGTTTAGGGGATATCGGACGACCGGGCAGAAATGGTCGGCCCCCCTTGCCTTGGCCGCCTAGCACCTGAATTCCTACGCTTCGATAGCCTGTGGCAGATTCGGGCGGATCGCCGCGGCATTCACGGATTCCGCGACTTCGATCAGGGCCAAACGCAAGAAATCGACGCCCGCACCGGTCTTGGCGCTGAGACGAACGCGGCAGATCTTACCATATTCATCGCGTTCTACGCCCGGTTCCAGCCCGGTCAGATCGATCTTGTTCCACACCAGGATCTGCGGTATTTGTGCCGCTTTGATCTCCGCCAGCACTTTGTTTACTTCCTCCGCCTGGGTATCGCGCACCGGGCTCGAAGCATCGACCACGTGCAGCAGCAGGTCGGCCTGAATGGTCTCCTCGAGCGTGGCGCGGAATGCCGCTACCAGCGTGTGCGGCAGGTCTCGCACAAAACCCACAGTGTCCGAGAGCACGATCTTGCCGGCCCCCGGAAGGAAGATTCGCCGCGTCGTGGTATCCAGGGTCGCAAACAACTGATCGGCGGCATAGGCGCCTGCGTGCGTTATCGCGTTGAAAATCGTGCTCTTGCCGGCGTTGGTGTAACCGACCAGCGAGATCGACAGCACCTGGCCCCGGACCCTGGAGCGGCGCTGCACCTCACGCTGGCGCCGAAAATGGACAAGCTTGTCCTTGAGCACCTTGACGCGTCTGGCGATCAGACGCCGGTCAACTTCGAGCTGGGTTTCACCCATGCCTCCGAGCGTTCCGCGCCCGCCGCGCTGGCGCTCAAGGTGGGTCCAGCCGCGCACCAGCCGGGTCGACAGATACTCCAATTGGGCCAGCTCCACCTGCAGCTTGCCCTCATGGCTGCGGGCACGCCGGCCGAATATCTCCAGTATCAGGCGGGTGCGGTCGACGACGGGACAGCCAAGGGCTTTCCCCAGATTGCGTTCCTGCGCCGGAGACAGATCGTGATTGAATACGACGACTTCGGCCAGATGCTCCAGAACCAGTCGTTTGATCTCTTCGACCTTGCCGGAGCCGGCAAACAGCGCCGGGTCGGGGCGCTCGCGCCGCCCGCGCACGACGGCGCGCGGCTCGATGCCGGCACTCAGAGCCAATAGCCTGAGCTCATCGAGGCTATCGGTGCCGCCTCGGGCTCCGATGTCGAGCCCGACCAGTACTGCACGGGAAGCGCCCGCCGGATATTCAGGCATCGGACATGCGGAAACTAACCCGGTGCGCCGCGCGCATCAGCTCTCGGAGGACGGCTCGATGGAGAAGTTCACGGCCCGACCCGGCACCACGGTCGAGATGGCGTGCTTGTAGACCATCTGCGTGACGGTGTTCTTGAGCAGCACGACATACTGGTCGAAGGACTCGATTTGGCCTTGGAGCTTGATGCCGTTGACCAGATAAATCGATACCGGCACATGTTCTTTGCGCAAGGTATTGAGGAACGGATCTTGGAGTAATTGTCCTTTGCTGCTCATCGGTGAACCCCCGAACTTTTTTTGGAATCCCTACTGTAATCGAATTTCCCGCCAATTGACAACGCGTCATGGCTGTTTTTTGGCGAACGGGTTCCTTCCGCTGCGCCATTCGATCCTGAGCGGCGTGCCCTCCAACTGGAACTTTTCGCGAAAAACGGCTTCCAGGTAGCGCCGATAGGTCTCGGGCACCGCATCGAGCGCGTTGCCGTGAATGACGATTACCGGCGGGTTTCGGCCGCCCTGATGCGCATAGCGCAGCTTGGGTCGGATCAACCCTTTGCGCGGCGGCGACTGTTTAACGACCGCTTCCATCAGCGTGCGCGTCAGCTTCGGCGTCGGCAGCTTCGCAAAGGCCGAGCGATAAGCCCGCTCCACCGCGGCGAACAAGGCACGCAGGCCCTCGCCCTTCGCGGCCGAAATGTAGTAGATCCGCGCGAACGCCAGGAACTTGAGCTTGCGCTCGACGGCGCCTTTCACTTGCTCGCGCGCGTACTGGTCCAACCCGTCCCATTTATTCACGGCCACGACGAGCGCACGACCGCGCTCCAGGATAAAGCCGGCGATATGCGCATCCTGCTCGGATATATCCGACTGGGCATCGAGGACCAGCACCACGACGTTGGCATAATCGATGGCCTGGAGCGTCTTCACCACCGAGAACTTCTCCACGGACTCGAACACTTTCCCGCGGCGACGAACGCCCGCGGTATCGATGAGCGTGTAGGGTTTATCGGCATAGTGGAACGCGACCTCGATGCTGTCGCGTGTCGTTCCCGGCTGGTCGAAGGTGATCATGCGCTCCTCGCCCACCAAGGCGTTTACCAGCGTTGACTTGCCCACGTTGGGCCGGCCTACGATGGCGACACGCGGCACATCGCCCTCGGCAGGCGCAATGTCCTCCTCGACGGGGAAACCCTCGAGCGCGGCCTCCACGAGATCGGTGACACCGTCGCCATGCGCGGCGGAGATCGCGATCGGGTCGCTGGCCAATCCCAGTTCGTGAAATTCGGCCGTGGCAACCGCGGCATTCATGCCTTCGGTCTTGTTGACCGCCAGCCACACCGGCCGCGACAGGCGGCGCAGCTCCTGGGCTATGCGCAGGTCCTGGGGGGTGACGCCCGCGCGCCCGTCGGTGATAAATATGATGACGTCGGATTCTGCCAGCGCCGCTTTTGTCTGCCTCGCCATCTCCGCGAGCACGCCCTCGGTTGCCGCGGGCTCGAGTCCCCCCGTATCGACCACGAGGAAGGACTTGTCGCCGACGCGCCCGGCACCGTAGTGGCGGTCGCGCGTCAACCCGGGCATATCGGCCACAATCGCGTCGCGCGAGCGCGTAATGCGGTTGAACAGGGTTGACTTGCCGACGTTGGGCCGGCCCACGATGACCAGGGTGGGTTTCATTTCAGGATTCGGGATTTAGTCTCTTACAAGCGTACTGTTGACAGAGTTGGCGAAGATTGGGCTTCTAAATTCGTCTCCCCTTTTCGTGCAGTTGCGT
>JACQTO010000235.1 GCA_016210745.1 Betaproteobacteria bacterium | reverse complement strand
CCTGGGACTCGCCTGCGATCACGTCGAGGAATACGGCGCGTGCCTGCGCGCGCCGATGGAGGGCTATGTCGTGGTGGCCGAATATAACGGCGCCGAGGATAGCTTCGATGTCATGGCTAATTTCCAGGGGCCGTTCTCGGTGCTCACCGTGGTGCCGCGCGCCCTGCGCGTGCCGAGCAACAAGTTCCGCCTGCGCACCCCGCCCAATTCGGGAGGCAGCTTCGGCTCCAAGCTGGCCACTTTTCCCTACATGGTGCTGATCTGTCTGGCCTCGAAAAAGACCGGCAAGCCGGTCAAGTGGGTGGAAGACCGGCTGGAGCATTTGGCCGCCTCGGGCTCCGGACCCTACCGAAAAACGAAGATCGAGGCGGCCGTGAGCGGCGAAGGCGAAATCCTGGGACTCGCCTGCGATCACGTCGAGGAATACGGCGCGTGCCTGCGCGCGCCGATGCCGGGGCCGCTGTACCGCATGCACGGCATCACCACCGGGGGTTATGGCATTCGCAACCTCGCCATCCGCAATCGCATCGTACTCACCAACAAGGTTCCGGTGAGCCTGGTGCGCGGTTTCGGCGGGCCGCAGATCTACTTTGCCCTGGAGCGCCTGGTACAGCGCATCGCGGTCGAGTTGAAGCTCGATCCGCTTGCGGTATTGAAGCGCAACCTGATCGCCGCAGATGCGTTTCCGTATCGCACCGCGGCCGGGGCGCTGCTCGATTCAGGCGATTACCAGCGCGCCGTCGAGATCGCCATCGGCGACGGAAGACTCGAGGCCCTGAAGCAAAGGCGCGATCAGATGCGCGCCCAGGGCAGACTCTACGGCATCGGTTTCGCCCACGCCGTGGAGCCGGGCGTATCCAACATGGGCTATCTTTCCACGCTGCTGCCGCTCGAAGCGCGCAGGAAATCCGGTCCGAAGGACGGCGCCATCGGCACCGCCACGGTCGCGGTGGACGGCAACGGCATGGTGACGGTGGTATCGGATTCGACACCGCAGGGCCAGGGGCACAGAACCGTACTGGCGCAGATCGTCGCCGACGAATTGGGACTCAAAGTCCAGGATGTCGCGGTAAATGTCGAACTCGACACCGCCAAAGACGGTTGGTCGATCGCTGCCGGCAACTATGCCAGCCGCTTCGCCGCCTCGACCTGCAGCGCGGCCTACCTCGCCGCCGGAAGGATGCGAAAGCGCATTGCCGCCATCGCCGGCAAAGTCCTGGGTGTGCCCCCCGAGCTGCTTGCGTTCAAGGACGGCAAGATCTTCTCGCTTACCCAGCCCGAGAAAAGCATGCCGTTCTATCGCGTCGCCGGTATGGCGCAGTGGTCGCCGAGCGAATTGCCTGAGGGCTCCGCCCCGGGCCTGCGCGAGACGGTGCAGTGGAGCCCGCCGGAACTCTCCCCGCCGACCGAGGGCGACGAAATCAACACCTCGCTCACTTACGGATTCATTTTCGACTTCTGCGGGGTCGAAGTCGATCGCGACACGGCTGTCGTACGGATTGACAAGTACGTTTCGATTCACGACAGCGGAAAGATCTTGAACCCGGCCCTCGCCGAGGGGCAGATCCGCGGCGCGCTGGCGCAGGCCATCGGAGCGACGCTGTACGAGAACTTTACCCATGGCGCAGACGGCAGCCTGCTCTCCGGCACGTTCGCCGATTATCTGCTGCCGACGGCGATGGAAATACCCCCGATCGAGCTGCACCACATGGAGACGCCCTCGCCTTTCACGCCGATGGGCGCCAAGGGCATGGGCGAAGGCAACGCCATGACCACGCCGGCGTGCATCGGAAACGCCGTCGCCGACGCGCTGAACGTGCGCGATGTATCGCTTCCCCTGACGCCGGTGAAGATCGCCGAAATCCTGCATGGCGAGGAGCCGGCGCCGCCGGCCGGCCTGGAGCGCGCTCCAAGGGCCGCGCAAGAAGCCGGTTCCGGCAAAGGCACCGGCATGGTCGGTGAAGGCAGTACGTTTGTGCCGGTATCGCCCGCCAAGGTGTGGTCGACACTGCTCGATCCCGAGTCGCTGCGCGCGGTCATCCCGGGATGCGAATCGCTCGAGACGACGGGCCAGAATGCCTACCGGATCGTGGCGCGGGTGGGCGTCGGTCCGGTGCGCGGGAAGTTCACCACCAATGCCCGCTTCACCGATCTCATCGAGCCGCGTTCAATGACTTTGCGGGTCGAAGCGAGCGGCCCCCTGGGTTCCTCCCGCGGGGCCGGCGATGTGCGCCTCGATCCCGAGGGCGAGGGAACGCGCGTGCATTACAACTACGGGGTCGACCTCTCGGGCAAGATCGCCGCGGTCGGCAGCCGCATGATCGAGGGCGCCGCGCGGGTGCTGATCGGAGCCTTCTTCGAGGCGCTCGCGCGCCGGGCCGGTGGAGCAGGCCCGGCGCCTCGCCGGGAGTTCTCGCTGTGGCGGAAATTCCTGCGCCTGCTGGGAATCGAGCGATGAAACCGGCAGCGTTCGATTATCTGCGCGCCCGCTCGGTCGAGGAAGCAGCGGAGGTCTTGGCGAAATACGGCAGCCGCGCCCGAATAATGGCAGGCGGCCAATCGCTCATGCCGTTGCTCAACATCCGTCTGGTCGAGCCGGAGATAGTGGTCGATATTTCATCCATCGACAGCCTGAAATCGATCCGTGTCGATGGCGATTGCGTCGAGATAGGCGCCGCGGTGACGCAGGCCGAGTTGCTCGAATGGCCGAAGTTGAAGCAGGAATTGCCGCTGGTTGCGCTTGCGCTGCCCTGGGTCGGCCACTTCCAGACGCGCAATCGCGGCACCGTGTGCGGCTCGATAGCGCATTCCGATCCGAGTTCGGAGATGCCGCTGTGCCTCGCGACCTTGAGCGGAGAAGTCGAACTGAGATCGGCAGGCGGCACCAGGCGGCTCAAAGCATCCGCTTTCCAGACCGGAATGCTCTCCACCGCGAAGACGCCCGATGAGATCGTCGTCTGCGTGCGGTTTCCGCGGCGCAAATCGGGAGAAGGCTACGCTTTTCGGGAGATTTCCCGCCGCCACGGCGATTTCGCCATCGTGGCATTGGCAGCCAAGGCGACGGCCAACGGTGTGCTGCTGGGAGTCGGGGGCGTCGCCGACCATCCTGCGGTGCGCGATCTAGGCAGAGCGGACGGTGCGGCGACGGCCGAGGCGCTGAACGCGTTCGCCTGGGAGATGGGCGGTAACGACGATATCCACGCCACCGCGCGCTATCGGCGCGAGCTGGTGCGCCGGCTGGGTCCCAAAGTCATCGAGGAAGCGCGCTCATGCCAATCCTGAAGGCGCGCGAGCGCACAGAAATCACCATCACGCTGAACGGCCGCCCCGCTACCGGTTACGCCGAACCGCGCATGCTGCTGTCCGATTTCCTGCGCCAGGAACTGGGTGCGACGGGCACCCACGTCGGCTGCGAACACGGGATCTGCGGCGCGTGCACCGTGCGCCTCGATGGCAAGGCGGTACGCTCCTGCCTGATGCTGGCAGTCCAGGCCGACGGAAGGCGGGTCGATACCGTAGAGGGGCTTGCCGAGGAAGGCAACAAGCTCTCGGTATTGCAGGAAGCATTCCGGCGCAATCATGCGCTGCAGTGCGGCTACTGCACGGCAGGCATGCTGATGTCGCTCGATCATTACCTCGAGATCAATCCCGATGCGAAGGAAGAACAGCTTCGCGAGGTGATCGGCGGACACCTGTGCCGTTGCACCGGCTACGCGCAAATAGTCGATGCCGCTGTCGAGGCCGCTGAAACACTCCGGTTGAACAAGCCGGGCAAAGTCTGAACAAAGTGACTGACCGATACACGGGTAACGAGGACGGCTACGATCATGGCACTGTTTCCGCCGCCGGATCCAAAACCGAAATAGTGTTCGCAGCCTCGCAATCGGCCGTCACGAAGAAGGCCGACGCAACGCCGCCGGCCTCGAAGGTCACCTATCCCTTCAAGCATTCTCCCGAGTTCGGCAAGATCGTCCAGGTGGCCGAGGGAATCTTTTGGCTGACTACGCCGCTTCCGTTTCGCCTTCGCGCCATCAATGCATATCTGATCGAAGAAAAGGAAGGCTGGACGATCGTCGATTGCGGTTACGGCATCGAGGAGGTGCGCAGACACTGGGAGGGCGTGTGGCGCGACCAGATGAAGGATAAACCGGTCACGCGCGTAGTGGTGACGCATTTCCATCCCGATCATATGGGCAACGCCGGGTGGTTTCAGGAGAAATTGGGTATCCGCCCGCATATGGCCGAGACCGAATGGGCATTCGCCCTCCTCGCCGCCAAGGGACTCAATTCCGACGACATCGACCAGCGCATCGCCTTCTACAGGAAGCACGGACTATCGAATGAGTTGGTCCAGAAGTACCGCAACGAGGTGTTTCGCTATGCCTTCGGCGTCCCCAGCGTACCCGACAGCTACACGCGCTTGCGCGAGGGTGACGTGATGACCATCAACGGCGTCGCGTGGACGGTGATGATCGGCTACGGCCACTCCCCGGAGCACGTGTGCCTGTATTCCTCCCGGCTTGGCGTGATGATCGCGGGCGACCAGATTCTGCCAGAGATCACGCCCAATGTCGGCGCTTGGCATTTCGAGCCCGACGCCAATCCGCTGGAGGGTTTCGTGAACACCATCAAGCGCTTCCGCCCGCTGCTGCGCAGGGACACGCTGGTGCTGCCTGCCCACCGCAAGCCGTTCCGGGGCGTGCACCAGCGCTTCGACGAACTGGAGCATCACCACCGCGTCCGGTTGCACAAAATCCTGGCGGCAACGGGACCGGCGGGAATGACTTCGGCCGACTTGATGCCCTGGATCTTCCCTGGAGATCTCGACGGGCACCAGATCGGCTTCGGCATGCACGAGGCGCTGGCGCACCTGAATTTCCTGATGTACGAGGGCAAGATGGTGCGCAAGACCGATGCCGACGGCATTGTGCGGTACTACAAGACTTGATCGTCATGAAAGACAGCGATTCGTTTACGCGAGATCCGGTAATGGCTGAATTGGAATCCCTCGCTGAACTCTACCGCCGTCCTGGCTTCATGGTGAAGCGCCTGCACCAGGTGGCCACGGCGATTTTTCTAGAAGAATGCGGTCGCTACAACATGACGCCATCGCAGTACCAGGCCTTATGCGCGCTGCAGGAACACCCCGGCATCGACCAAAGCGAACTCGGAAAGCTCATCGGCCAGGATCGCTCGACGGTGAGCCTGGTGGTGCAATTGCTGCTCGAGCGCGGCCAGATTCGGCGCCTAGTCAATGCAAGCGACAAGCGCCGCACCAATCTCAGCCTTTCGGAATCCGGTGTGCAGACACTGCGCGAAGTAGCCTCGGCGGCCAGACACGCGCAGGATCGCTTGCTCGCACCCTTGGCCGAGGAGCAGCGTGCCGGGTTTCTCGCTTTGCTGCATATGCTCCTGGATGCGCATGGCGCCAGAATCGAGCCTGGCACTGTCATTACCGGCCCTGTCTCCGCCAAAGGACCCCGGGCGCTCATGCGCCGTGCGCCGCAGGCGACGCCACGACCATCGTCGAGCCGCCCGGCGAGTAAACGCCCGGCTAGAAACGGCGCCGATGACCTGAAGTGAGACGAAATGCTGGCCCGCTGCCCGCGGGCCTTGTCATTTCACTTCACTCTACAGGCCACTGCAGCTTTACGATCTTCTTCATGTCTAGACGCCCGGCGATGCGCTCGGCGGTCTTGGCGACCTCGCGCATCACGTCGTCCTGGTCTATTTTGGTCAAGCGCCCGTCGCGAACGACCTGCTCGCCGGCGACAAATACGTGTTTGACCGTGTTGCCGGTGGCGCTGTAGACCAAATTCGAAACCGGATTGAAGAGCGGCTGCCACTCGGACACGGTGGCGTCGAAAAGAACCAGGTCCGCTTCCATGCCGACAGCGACGCTGCCGATACGGTTGCCGAGCCCGGCGCCGCGCGCGCCGTTGATCGTCGCCATCTCCACGGCATGTTCCGGGGGCATCACCCGCGGATTCATCCGCGCTTCCTTGTAGCCGCAGGCGCAATGGCGCATTTCCTGCACGATGTCCACTGCACCCGAGCAGGCGTGGTCTGAGCCCAGACTCACGTTGACGCCAAGCGCCATCAGCTCGGGCAGCTTGCCGACGGTGATGTTTCCGTACCCGTTATGGACGCTAGAGGTGGGCGCAGCCACCAGCGTGGGTCTGCGTTTGGCGAGAATCGCGACTTCGTGCGGCTCGAGCCAGCCCGAATGCACCAACAGCATCGATTCGTCGAGCACGCCGAGCGATTCCAGCCGTTCGATTTCGGGCATGCCATACTGGGCCACGCTGGAATCGTGCGTGGAGTAGGCAAAGCAGGCGTGCGTCTGCAGGAAAGTCCCGTATTTTTCCGAAAGCCTCTTCAGGCCGAGGATCAGCTCGTCGGAGGCGTTGTTGAGACCTCTGAATGACGCGCTGGTGGTGATGCGCCCGCCGT
>JACQTO010000226.1 GCA_016210745.1 Betaproteobacteria bacterium | reverse complement strand
TCATGGTGGTGAGCACACGCGGATGAATCTCGGTCGGTCCCGGTCCCATGAGCGTGCGCTGGGGCGGATGGAAGGAATGGATTCTTTTTGAAGGGGCGTAAGTGTTCATGGTTTCACTCCCAAAAGTCGATGCTAGCACGTCATGCGGACGGGACTTCACGCGCACCGGTTTCTTGACATTGGCCTCGTTCAACACCTCGACCGCGGCGATCTGACCGCTGGTGTGGCGCTCGACCTCCATCGCCCAGCGCGCCGGTACGTAACCGGACTTGACCCAGTTGTTGACCACCGCGCGATCAAGCCGGAACGCACGGGCAACTTCGGCTTGGCTGCCGAAAATTTCAACGAGGCGCGAGGCGCAATTCATAATCAAAAGCCTATCATGTCAAGATAAGCTTGACAACCGAGACACGCCACGAGAGAAGAGCTATAGGTGCCCGCGCGGGAAATCGTCCGATTAGGTCCTGCCGCTAAGGGGCCGGGTGCGCGGCCGCGCCGCTTGCCTCCGAGGCAAATGCACGCGCCGGACCCACGCGACCAAGAACGGGCAACTTAATGGCCGGCTCGAACGGATTGATGCCGAAGGTCAGGCCCAAGACGTTGACTTCGAGGCCTTCGACCTTGCTTGCGGTCACGCCCGCGAGGCCAAAGAGCGAAAGCTGAAACCCCGATCCGCTTGGCGCCGGGGCAAGAAAATTCCCGCCGAAATAGTCTTTGCCGATGGCCGTCGGCGGCAGATCCACCTTGAGTTCCGGCACCGCACGCGCGATCCAGGCGGTGAACGTATTGGAGTTCGGCCCCGGCCACAGACTGTACTCGCCGGCCCAGGGATACGCGTGCGCGGCCGCGTCGATGCGCGCGATGAGTTCATCCACCCCCGGTCCGCGCTTTTCGGCAAGGAGTTCCGGTCTCGCGCCGAACCAGCGCGCGTCGGGAGCACGCAAGCGCACCACCAAGGCCGAATCGCTGTAGCGCAGACGCCAGCCGATGACCTCATAGACGGTAAAGGCACTTGCCTCGGCGGGTTTCACCGCAACCCAGGTATGTACGCCGAAAACCCCGCGCCATCCGACGGCCCGCGCCGCATAGACCTGCACTATCGCCTCGGGATTGGCTGCCGGGTCTGGCGCAAGGCCTACCGGTTCCTGGCTGGCGGTGCGCCAGTCGCGCGCCGCGACGCGACCCACTGCGGCCAGCGCAAGGGCCATCACACCGGCAAAGATCAAATAGCCGACGACCCGCGAGCGATTCCGCATCCAGTATCCTTTTGCGCAAATTCGATTGATGGTTTTCGGCGCTTCTTAGTCGGCACGCCGCGTTACCCGGCCTCCCCGCGATCCCTGCTGCTGTCTTGGCCGCGCGCTGCCAGCCAAATGCGAGCGCCTTTATCCTCGGGACTTACGGGTCAGATACTCTTTGGCAGGAAGCGGCCCACCGAGTTCCGCCGGATCGAAAGCCGTATCGCCATCAGGTGACGCGCGGCCGGTCGGTCCGACGGCGGCGAAATCGAACAGACCGCGGTCCAACAGGTGCGAAGGGCTGACGCGCGTAAGGCTCTTGAACGCGCTTTCTATCCTTCCCGGAAAGCGCTTTTCCCATTCGCGCAGCATCTCTTTGATCTGCTTTCTCTGCAGCGTTTCCTGCGAGCCGCACAACTCGCAGGGGATGATAGGGAACCCCTTCGCCTTGGCGTGGGCCTCCAGATCGGCCTCCCTCACGTAGGCAAGCGGCCGGATCACCACGTTTCGGCCGTCATCGGAAACAAGTTTCGGCGGCATGGATTTCAGCCTGCCGCCATAGAACAAGTTGAGGAAAAAAGTCTCCAGAATATCGTCGCGGTGATGGCCTAAGGCGATCTTGCTCGCGCCGAGTTCCGCGGCAACGCGGTAGAGGGCGCCTCGGCGCAGCCGCGAGCAAAGCGAACACATGGTCTTGCCCTCGGGAATCACGCGCTTTACGACCGAATAGGTGTCCTGCACGACCACGCGGTAAGGCACGCCAAGCGCGCCCAGGTAGTCCGGAAGAACATGCTGCGGGAAACCGGGCTGGCGCTGGTCCAGGTTCACTGCGACCAGCTCGAAGGGCACCGGCGAGCGCTCGCGCAGCGCCATCAGCACATCGAGCAGGCCGTAGCTGTCCTTGCCGCCGGAGACGCACACCATCACCCGGTCACCGGAGTCGATCATGCCGAAGTCGCCGATCGCCTCGCCCGCCTGCCGGCGCAGGCGCTTGGCGAGCTTGTTATCTTCGTAGGCCTGCTTGCGCAGCGTTCTCGAGTCGGGCGCGTTCATAGACGGCTCACAGGTGGACGCTCCGCCCGCCGTCGACCGAGAGCACCTGGCCGGTGACATAGGGGGCTTCGGCGATGAAGTAGTACACGGCGCGGGCAATGTCGTCGGGCTCCCCCATGCGCTTCAAGAGCGTGTACGAGATCACGCGCTGGCGGCTCACCTCGTCGAAGGAACCGTCCTCCGGCCACATGATCGGGCCGGGTGCCACCGCGTTGACGCGAACCTCGGGTCCTAGCTCGCGCGCAAGGGAGCGCGTCAGGCCGACCAAGCCGGCCTTGGCGATGCTGTAGATGACGTAGCTCTTGAGCGGGCGCTCGGCGTGGATATCGGCGATGTTGACGATAGAGCCGCCGCTCCTCCGCAGGTGCGGTGCGGCGGCCTGCGCCAGGAATAGCGGCGCCTTCAGGTTAGTGCCGAGGAGTTCGTCCCAATGCCGCAGCGTGATCTCTCCCAGCGGCGTGGGATAAAAGGTCGAGGCGTTGTTCACCAACGCGTCCAACCGCTCGAACCGCGCCACGGTGTTCTTCACGATCTCCGGCAGGCCGGCGGCATCGAGCAGATCGGCTTGAATCAGCGCCACCGAATCGTCGCGCACGGCGTTGAGTTCGGACTGCAGCGCCTGCGCCTCCCTCTCCGACGCCCGGTAATGCAGCGCCAGACGTGCACCCGCCGCGTGCAGTCGGCGCGCGATGGCGGCGCCCACGCGTTTCGCCGCGCCGGTGATGAGAACCACCTTTCCGTCCAGTGCCTGCGCCATGTTCGCCATTCCCCTGCGCCCTAAAGGGGCGGAGCGATTCGCTCTGGAATACGTTGCGAATTCTACCGGAATCCCCCACCATTTCCTCTTATGGCTCTGCCTCCTCCTTCTGCCGACGCGCTCGCTCACAGCGAGCGCGTTTTGTCGTTCATCCGCGCCGAGATCGCGCAACGCGGCGGATGGATCAGCTTCGCCCGTTTCATGGAACTCGCCCTCTACGCGCCGGGCCTGGGCTACTACATGGCGGGGACACGAAAACTCGGGGCCGAAGGCGATTTCGTCACCGCGCCGGAAATCTCTCCGCTGTTCGGCCAGACCCTCGCGCGCCAGGTGGCGCAAGTCCTGGACCAGGAGCTGGAAGACGTGCTCGAGATCGGCGCCGGAAGCGGTGCGCTGGCAGCTTCGCTGCTCTCCGAATTGGAGCACCTGGGCGCAACGCCGAAGAACTACTTCGTCCTCGAGCTCTCTCCCGATTTGCGCGAGCGCAGCCGCGATACGATCGCTGCGCGCGTGCCGCACCTGATGGAGCGCGTCGCCTGGCTCAATCAACTGCCGCCCTCATTCTCGGGACTGGTGCTCGGAAACGAAGTGCTGGATGCGATGCCGGTGCACGTTGTCCGCTCCAGCGCGCAAGGCATCGAGGAAGCCGGGGTCGAGCTCACCGGCAGCGGCTCGCTAGGCTGGGCGCACCGTCCCGCGCGGGGCGAGCTGCTGGAAGCAGCGCTGGCGCTGGAACTGCCGCAGGGCTATACGAGCGAAATCGGCCTGGTGACTCGCGCCTTCATCGCGAGCATCGCCGAGGTGATCGAGCGCGGCGCCGCACTCTTCATCGACTACGGCTTTCCGCGCCACGAGTACTACCACCCGCAGCGAAGCGAAGGCACGCTGATGTGTCATTACCGGCACCACGCGCATGCCGACCCGTTCTATCTTCCCGGCCTGCAAGACATCACGGCGCACGTCGATTTCAGCGCCGTCGCACACATCGGTGCCCAATGCGGCCTCGAAGTGCTCGGCTACACGACGCAGGCGCAGTTTCTCATCAACTGCGGCATCACCGAGGTGCTCGGCCGCGTTCCTGCCGAAGACGCCGCGCGCTACCTGCCGCTCTCGAACCAGGCCAACCGGCTGCTTGCGCCCTCCGAGATGGGCGAATTGTTCAAGGTGATCGCGTTCGGCAAGAACTTCGACCCGGCGCTCGTCGGCTTTTCCAGCGGGGATAAGCGCCACACGCTTTGAGGCGGGTCGCCGCCCAGCCGCCGATTTGCGTGCAGGAACGATAATCGTGTGACAGGAGGAGTGACATCATGATGGTTCGCAGGTTCTGGTTCGCAGTTGCGTGCACGCTCGTCGCCGGCATCTCTTGATGGCCGATCGTACGCATCGAGCATCAACCGCCGGCGGGTGTACCACTACGGCTGGCGCTTGAGACACCGGTGGCGGATAGAGCGTTCTCCTGCGCATACGTGCTTCAATGAGGGCGTCACGCCGGATCTGAACGCCGCGTTCGGCTCTCACGCACCCGAGCGCAGCAGTTGCGCCGGGGCGATGCGAAGCTGGCGCAGCATCCAGGCGGCGCCCGCGCCGAGGCTGCAGGCGCTCACCACCGCGGCAGTCACGACGCCCGTCCAGTACAGGCCCGCGAGTTCCAGATCCAGCCGGTAGTGCAGCAGCAGTGCCGCCATCAGGGTGCCGACGACAACCGCAAACACCGAGGTCACGACGGCGAGCAGTGCGTATTCGACCTGCAGGCCGCGGCGGATCACGCTCACGCGCGCGCCCAGCACGTTGAGCACGCTCGCCTGGTAGACCTGGCGAACGAGACTTGCCGCGACCACGCTCGCGAGCACCAGCAGGCTCGCGACGAGCGTCACGCCGGCCACCACGGCGAGCCCGCCACCGGCCCGCGCGAGCAGCGTGCGCGCTTCGTTCAGCAGCGCTTCGGTGCGCACCGTGACCACGTTCGGCGCGGCGGCTGCGATGCGGTCCTGGGCCTGCGCCGCGCCGTCGCGCATATACGCCGCGCCCACGTAGCGGGTGACGTAGGGATCGAGTGCGCCAGCGGAAAAGATCGCCTCCAGCCACAGCCTGGATTGAAACCGCCGCTGGCTGTAGATCGCGGCCACACGTGCTTCCAGCGCACGCCCCATGATGTCGAAGCGCAATCGATCGCCGACACCCACGCCGGCGCGGTCGGCTTCCCGGTCTTCCATGGCCACCAGCGCGGGGCCGGCATAGTCGAGCGGCCACCAGGCGCCGCGCCTGATCACCACATCATCGATGTTGCCGGCGCGATCGCTGAGCTTGTGCTCGTCGCGCGCGGCGAGTGCGCGGCGCGCATCGGCATCCTCGCGCAGTGCGCGGCCGTTCACGTGCGTGAGCCGCCCGAGCACCAGCGGCGCGAGCGCCAGCCGCTCCAGGCCCGGCGAGAGGGCCGCCAGGGCGCGGAACGCTTCGAGCTGCGCCGAGTGCACATCGTAGAAGACCAGCGCCGGCGCATTCTCGGGGACGGTCTCGTTGACGGTCCGCAGCAGCGCCGCCGCGACCAGGGTCGAAGCAACCAGCAGGGTCAGCGCCGAGCCCAGCGAGAGCAGCGCCGCGCGAAGCGGCGAACCGGCTCGATTGACATTGGCGAGGGCCAGCCGCAACGCGAAGCTCTCGGCGAGGCGCGAGCGGTCGACGAGACGGCGCGCCGCCACTCTCAAGAGCCGCACCAGGCCTTCGAGCGCCAGCAGAATCAAGGCTGTCGCGAGGACGAAGACCGATCCGAACCGGCGATCGGGCATGGTGGCGACGAGCAAGCCGGCCGTCATCGCCGCGCAGCCGGCGGCAAGCCACCACCACCCTGGCCGTGCGCGGGTTGCAGCGCCATCGAGGCCCCGGAACAGCGCCGCGGGCGAGACCGAGAGCGCGCGCCCGAGCGCTGGCAGCACGAACGTGATCGCAGTGAGCACGCCGAAGAGCCACGCCAGCGCCAGCGGCCATAGCAGTGCGTCCATGGCCGGTGCGAGCGGCAGGCCGCTCGACGCCAGCGCGATCCCCGCCACCGCCAGGACCCCGCCCGCGAGGGCGCCCAGCAGGCTTGCTCCGCTCGCCAGGATCAGCGCCTGGCACACATACAAGGCAGCGAGCCGTCGATCGCGCAAGCCCAGGGCGCGCAGCGTGGCGAGCGTGCCGAGCTTACCCTGCAGATAGGCCTGCACGCTGTTGAACACGCCCAGCCCGCCGATGAACAGCGCGCTGAAGCCGATGAGCAGCAGGCCCGATCCGACCTGGTCGAGCACTTGCGCAAGACGTTCGCTGCGTTCACCCCATACACGCACTTCCCAGTCCGCCTCCGGAAAGGCCGCAAGCGCTGCACTTCGCCACGCGGCCGGCGGCTCCGCGGTCCGCACGCGGTAGCGATACGACAGACGACTTGCGGGCTGCACCAGCCGGGTCGATGCCAATGCCGCGGCCGAAATCAGTACCGGCGGGCCGCGCCAGTCGGCCCGCAGGCTGCGGTCGGGCTGGCGCACGACGATCGCGCGCACGCTGAGCGTGGCCTCGCCGATGGCAACGGTATCGCCGACCGCCAGATCGAGGCGGCGCGCCAATGCGCCGTCCACCGCCACACCCCAGCTGCCGTCGCGCTCGCCCAAAGCGCCAGCCAGCGTGCCGGGCGGATGCAACTGCACCGTGCCATAGAGCGGATAGCTGGCATCGGCGCTCTGCAGCTCGACCAACTGGCTGCGCCCGTCGTCGGTTCGCAGCATGGTGCGCATCTCGATGAGCAGCGACAGCTCTCCCCGGGCGCGCATCCACTCGAGCTCACGCTCGGCGAGCGGACGGCCGTGACTCACCTCGAGATCGCCCCCGAAAAGCGCGCGCGCATCGGCCTGAAGATTCGCGCTGACCTGCCGGAACAGACCTCCGGCCGCGCCAACCAGCGCGACACCGAGCCCGAGGCAGGCGCAGAACACCCGCAGCGAGCGAGCGCTCGCGCGCAGATCGCGCCAGGCGAAGCTAAGCAGGAATCGCACGGCGGCCCCGATCGCTCACCCGCTCGCTCAGGCGGCCCTCGTGCAAGCGCAGCACACGGTCGCATCGCCCGGCGAAATCGAGGTCGTGCGTCACCAGAACCAGGGTGGTGTCCGAGTCTGCATTGACCGCGAAGAGCAGGTCGCGGATGCCCTCGCGCGTGTGATCGTCAAGGTTTCCGGTCGGCTCGTCTGCGAGCAGCACTTTGGGCGAGTGCACCGTGGCGCGGGCGATCGCGACGCGCTGCTGCTCGCCGCCGGAGAGCTGGCTCGGGTAATGCGTGGCGCGATCGGCCAGGCCGATGCGCTCGAGCTGAGCACGCGCCTGCGCGGCCGCGTCGCGATGGCCCGCGATCTGCAGCGGCAGCGCCACGTTGTCGAGCGCGTTCAGACTCGGCACCAGATGAAACGACTGAAACACGATGCCGATGCGGTCGCGACGCAGATCGGCCAGAGCGTCGGCGCTCAGGGCGTCGAGCCGAAGCCCATCGAGGGCCACCGAGCCCGCGCTCGGGCGCTCGAGCCCGGCGAGCAGCACGAGCAGCGTCGTCTTTCCCGAGCCCGAAGGCCCGACGATCGCAACGCGCTCGCCGGTGGCGATGCGCAAGTCGATGCTCCTGAGCACGTCTATGCGCGACGCGCCCAGCGTGTAGTGCATCGATACAGCGTTCAGTTCGATCATGCGCAGAATCTTCCGATTGCGAGCCGGGCGCGCACCGGGATCGCATGGACGCAACCTAATCGGACATGGACCCAGGAGCTTGAGTTCCACGTCGCCGGCCGGGTTACTGAACGGCCGGAGCGGACGCGTTGAGCTGGAACCATTGCCTGGCCGCCTGACGGCGCGCGTCGGCCGCGGGATGCAATTCACACCATGCAGAACGGAGCGCAGCGGTGGCTGCGCCCCGGCGTCTATCTCTCCCGGGAATGTTCCCGGCGAACGGAGCATCCGGATCGCCTGTCCAATCCCGTGTCGGCGGATGGCGCGATGGAAAGCGAGCTGCGCCGGCAGCTGCGGGGTTTGAGCGAGCCGTGGACGCTCAAAGCGCGTTGCGTTGAATCAAAGCTTCAAAATAGTCTTGAGCATCGGCCCGGAGGAGTAGCAATGCATTCAGCATGGAAACGAATACAACTCGCCCTAGTCGCGCTGATCGCGGGAATCTTCTTGACGGCGGCGGCCTGGGCGCACCATGGCTGGGGCTGGGCGAGCGACCAGCAGGTCGAGCTGACGGGTGAGATCACGGCCGTACGGCTGGGCAACCCGCACGGCGAGGTAACGATAGCCGTCAACGGTGAAAACTGGATGGTCGAAGTGGGACAGCCGTGGCGGAACCAGCGCGCTGGACTGACTCCGCAGCTGCTTAGCAAGGGACAGGTCATCACGGCGCATGGCCATCGCTCGGCCAAGAAAGGGCAGCGCTTGATGAAGGCCGAGCGCCTGGTCATCGATGGCAAGAGCTTCAATCTGTATCCGGACCGCGAGTCCTGAGTAGCCGCACGGCGCACCGATGATCGAGCAATGGGCCGCAGTGCTGGAAGGCACGCAGCTTGCGGTGGGGCTGCGCGGCTCTGCCTGGGCGTATCCGCTGGTGAACGCGGCACATATTCTCGGCGTGTCGCTCCTGGTCGGGTCTATTGTGCCGCTAGACCTGCGCCTCATCGGTGCCTGGCCCTCGGTGCCGGCGGCGCCGCTGTGGCGGGTCCTCACGCGCACCGCCAGCGTCGGGCTTCTGCTGGCAGTGGTTTTCGGGACGCTCCTATTCATCGCGCAGGCCACCGAGTACATCGCTTCCAACCTGTTCGTTTCAAAAATGGCGGTGGTTGGCCTGGGCACGGCCAATGCTCTGAGTTTGCGCATGCTTTCGAAGGACCCGGTGTTGGCAATAACCGGGACGAAGCTGCCGGCGCGCTCTCGGCTCGGCGGCGGCCTATCGCTGCTGATGTGGCTGACCGCCCTCACCCTGGGCCGTCTGATCGGCTACTCCTGATGCATAGGGATGACCGTTAGCCCGACGGTAATCCTCTAACCCAGGCTGCGCAGCCAACCGACGATGCGCTCGGCCACGCGCTGCCAGCCGGCCTCGAGCATCATCGCGTGGCCCATGGCAGGGAAGATCTCGGCTTCGACGCTGTAGGCGAGGGCGCACTGCGCCACCTGGTGCGGCGGCACCATGAGGTCGCGCTCGGCCCCGAGCACGAGCAGGGGAGGAACCTGCATGCGCCAGCGCTGCGGCAAATCGAAGAAAGTCATGTCCCAGAGCGCGCGCGGCGATTCCGGCTGCATCAACGCGTAGTATCGAGTCAGCCGGTCCAGCGAGACGGGGCCGGCAAAGAGCGCCTCGCGCATGGCTTCGAGCGACACGCCGCCTTCGTAGATCAGACCGTTGAGCGCGGAAAAAAGCTGCGGCTTCAAGAGCGCCAGGTTGAACGAGGCGGTGAGCATTCCTTGCGGCGGCACCGAGGCGAGCAGCACCGTGCCCGGGAGCGATGCGCGCTCCAGGTATTTCTGCGCCACGATCCCGCCCATCGAATGCCCGATGACTATCGGCGCGCAGCCGATGTGCGCGATCGCTTCTTCGAGATCGTCGACATAGTCCGCCAGGCTGTGCAAGGCGAGCCCTTCGCGGCCGTGACTTTCGCCATGGCCGCGCACCGAAAGCGCGTACGAGCGGAATCCGGCTTGAGCGAAATACGGCATGAAATGCTCGCTCCAGCACCAAGCGCCGGCATAGGCGCCGTGGACGAACAACAGCGGCGGATGGGCGCTCGAATCCGGCCCGCAGGCAATCAGCTCGAGATGGTCCGGACTGGCGAGGCGCGCGGGCCCTTTCCGCGCGGCCTGCGAAGCGGCGCTCACCGCGCGGCCGCCGTGCGGTGTTCGGGTTTGATGCCGGTGAAGATATCGATCACTGCACTCCCTTGCGTCATTGCATGTTTAATGACAGCGCGCATTGTAGACTGTGCCGACAAAGCGAAGGGGTTAGTCTTGCTCAAATGGCTGCTGGCGTTGGTAATCGCGCTCGCCCTGCTAAGCGCGGTTTCACCCTGGCTTGCGCGCCGCGGGATCGGCCGTCTTCCGGGCGATTTCACGGTGCGCATACGCGGGCGCCTTTATTACCTACCGATTACGACGACGATCCTGCTTTCGGCTGCGCTGTCGCTGCTCATGCGCCTGTTCTGATTCCCGGGCCGCAGGCAGCGTCATCCTGCCATTGCCCGGTGCACCCACCACGCCGCGGCCAGCGTGCGCGGATCCTCGCCGATACGGCCGCACACCTGCAGCCCCACCGGCAGTCCGTTGGGTCCCCGATGCACCGGGACAGTCACCGCCGGCGTCCACAAAAACGACCAGATCTGGTTGAACACGGGATCGCCCGTTGAGGCAAGGCCCCGCGGCGCCTCCCCAGGCGCCGAAGGCGCGATCAACACATCGCAATCGCCCATGACATCGGCGAACATCGCCCGGCACGCATAGCCGATCGCCAGCGCCTTCCGGTAGGCCTCACCGCTGATGCGACCGCCCTGTTCACAGCGCTCGCGCAGGCTCGGGTCCAGGCCTTGCGGATTGCGGTAGAGCTCGTCGGAAAACGAACGCCACATCTCGAACATGAACACCGTGAAGTGCGCCTCGCGCAGAGGACGAAAGGCTTCCGGAAGCGCGACTTGGGCGATACGCGCCCCCGCCGTTGCCAGTTCCTTGCCCGCGCGCTCCAGCGCCTGCAGGGTCTCGCTCTTGGCCAAGCCGATGTCGAAGGTCGGGCAGATGCCGATCTTCAACGCGCCATCGACTTCGCTCAGCCTCACCAATCGTTCATCGTTCGTCTGTGCACCGGCGTAACACGCCACATCGGGCACCGAGCGCGCCAGCACGCCGACCGTGTCCAGGCTGTCGCCCTCGACCTTGCAGCCGGCGCGTGAAAGCAGATTGAAGCTGGGCTTGTATCCGACCACGCCGCAATAACTCGCCGGACGGATAGTCGAGCCCACGGTCTGCGTCCCGATTGCGAGCGGCACCATGGCGTCGGCGACGGCCGCGGCCGAGCCGGCCGAGGACCCGCCCGGCGTATGCTCAGGATTGTGCGGATTGCGCGTCCTGCTCGGCACATGCGTGGCAAGCTCGGTCGTAACCGTTTTGCCCAGGATGACCATGCCGCCATGGCGCGCCTTGGCCACGGTGCCCGCGTCGGCTCCGGGCCGGTTGCCCTTGTAGATGGCGCAGCCGTACTCCGAGGGCATATCGTGGGTATCGAATATGTCTTTGACCCCCAGCGGCACGCCGTGCAGAGGTCCGCGCGAGGCACTGCGATCGAGCTCGCGCGCCTGGGCGATCGCCGCTTGCGCATCCACGTGCTGCCACGCCTGCACCTGGGCATCCCGATCGGCGATGCGCGCAAGGCACGCGCGCACGAGCTGCTCGCTGGTGATCTCCTTTGCTGCGATCTTTCGCGCGGCCTCGCAAGCCGAGAGCCGGTTCAATTCGGTCATGAAAGTTACCCCTCAAGGCGCCTGTGTGTCGCACACACGAAGCGGGTATTACACCACCGATGAAGGACTGCGGCATGGGTCGGTGCCGCGCAGCATCGAGGAGGTTGGATTTGGTTTTCAAAATTGGTCTCCCCCTTTTCGTGCAGTTGCTTGCAACTGCACGAAAAGGGGGAGATTGATAAACGGCAAAACCAGCTTCCTTGGTTCCGGCTCGTCCGGCTTAGAAAGCAGAGATTCCGGATACTGGAGAAATCTCAGCTCCGGCCGGTACGCGCAGCGCGTTTGGCCTGCAAGAATGCGCGTATTTCCTCGCGTGTGATTCTGCCGTCGCGGTCGCCATCGATGCGATCGAACTTCCCCGCGACGCGCGGCATGTTGTTTTCGGCTTCAGCCCGCGACAGTGCGCCGTCCCCGTCGCTGTCGGCTTTTGCGAAAAACTCGTCGAACTTCGCCCGCAAGGCTTCGCGGCGGGTTTGGCGCTCGCCGCGCCGAGCCTTGAGCCAAGCGCGAATCTCCTCGGGTGTGATCGCTGCGTCGCGGTTTGCGTCGATGGCATCGAACACGGAGGCAAGCCGAGCTAATCCTTTTTCGGTCTCGGCTCGCGAGAGTGCACCGTTGCCGTCGGCATCGGCAAGCCTGAATTGCTCGGCGAGGCGGGGCCGCTTGGCGGCGCCGCCGGTGACGCCTTCCTGCGCTGCAAGCGAGAGCACCGGCGCGAGCAGCAATACCGCAATGATCGCTTTCTTCAGCATCATGGATCTCCGGAGATTGACCTGAAATCTAACGGCTGCGGCCGCGTGCCCGTTGACCCCGAAACGAACTGTTACACGCGAATGTCCGGCGCAATTACGACGGCGTCGCTACAGGATGCGGCTGAACCAAAGCAGCGAAAGCAGGGCCGAGACCAGCGCGAGAACCGCGGCGGCAGCGGCGAACAGCGCGGTGATCTCGGTTTCTTTCTTTTCCAGCACCAGGCGGGCGTTCAGATTCTCGTAGACCTTCTTCAGGTCGCTCGCGTTGCCGGCGTAGAAATAATTTGCGCGAGTTATGTTCGCGATCTGCTTCAACGTTTCCTCGTCGAGCCGCACGCGCATGGACCAGCCCTCGAAGCCGATGATCTCGCCGCTGGTCGTACCGATGCCCACGGTGAATACGCGTACGCCGCGCTCGGCGGCCATTTTGGCGGCCTCGAGCGAGTCCGGGCCGGCGGTCCTCTGGCCGTCGGTGAGCAGAATGATGGCGCCGGCCGTGTACGAACCGGGCGCCACCGGCTTGAATTCCTTCTTCTCTTCCTTGGACCCCTGAGGGAGCGGGACCCCGCGCCGGGTATCGCGGCCGTAGATCAGTGAGCTCACGTCGATACCCTGATCCGGAAACAGCGTCGCGAGCGAGACGATGATGGCGCTGCCGATGGCGGTGGCGCGCTGCAGCTGGAAGCGGTCGATCGCCGCCAGTACGTCCTCGCGACTATGCGTCGGATATTGCACGACCGCGGCTGTTCCGGCGAACGACACCACGCCGACGCGCACGTCGCGCGGCAGATCGGCGACGAAAGCCTTGGCGGCAGCCTGCGACGCGGCGAGTCGATTCGGCTGCACGTCGGCGGCACGCATGCTGCCTGAGACATCCATGGCGAGAATGATGGTCTGCTGCTGCGTCGGCAGGGTGACCACCGCGTTCGGGCGCGCTATCGCCGTGATCATCGCGGCGAGCGCCAGTAGAAAGAGAGCCGGCGGCAGATGACGGCGGAACCACTGGCCTCCCCCCATCGCCTCCTTCACCAGGGCGAGGTTCGAGTACAGGAGCGCGGCCTTTTTTTTCCGGCGCAACAGTACGAGGTACAGGGCGACCAGCACCGGCAGCGCCAGCAGCAGCCAGAGCATTTCGGGCCAGGCAAAGGTCATGCTGTCCCCGCGGCCTCAAGGTGTCGCGGCAGGCCGCCGCAGGCCAATTGGCTGCGCCGCTTGCGCAGGTCGGCGAAGCGCAGAATCGCGTCGACGAGCCGATCGTCGGTGGACAACTCCAGCGCATCCACGCCGGCCTGCCGAAATCCCGCGCGAAGCTCAGTCTCGCGCCGCTCGGCCGCGGCGGCGAAACGCTTTCTGAAACCCCGATGATGAGTATCGACAAACAACTGCTCGCCGGTCTCGGCATCGCGAATGACCAGAATCCCGAGATCGGGCAAGTTCATCTCCAACGGATCGTAGAGGCGCACCGCCAAGACTTCATGGCGCTGCGCCATGCGTGAGAGCGCCTCTGCCCACCCCGGAACGCTGATGAAATCCGAAACGATGAAGACGAGCGAGCGTCTGGGAATGAACTGGAACGCAGTGCGCAGGAATTCCTCCAGGTTTGTCGGCGACGATTCGACTCGCTCGGGGTGATCTTGCATCCGGTGCAGGATATGCAGCACTTGACGCCGCCCGCTGCGCGCGGGAATGACGGTGTCAACGCGCTCGCCGTAGAACATGGCCCCGACGCGGTTGCCGTGGCGAGTCAGAAGCCTGGCCAAGACGGTGACGAACTCGGCCGACACCGAGCGCTTCCTCACCTGGCCCGAGCCAAAGTCAACCGAAGGGGACAGATCGAGAAGAAACCACGCGGTGACTTCGCGATCCTCGTGGTATTCCCTGACATAGGGGGTTCCGAGCCGAGCGGTGACGTTCCAATCGATGCGCCGGACATCGTCGTGATACTGGTACTCGCGCAGATCGGCGAGATCGAGCCCGGAACCGCGAAACAGCGTCCGGTAGTTGCCGTGGATCGCCCCGTCGAGACGGCGGATCACCGTCCACTCCAGCCGGCGCAGGATGTGTTCGGCGCTTGCTGCGCCCGAGGGCTCACACTTCGGCGGCGACTTCGACATGCGTATCCAGTGGCTTATCGGGCGCCGGCATGTGCTGCAGGATCTTGCGCATCAGATCGTCGGCGTTCATGGACTCGGCAAGCGCTTCGTAGGTCAGCACCAGCCGGTGCCGGAAAACGTCCAGCACCAGATCGGTCACGTCTTCGGGCAGCGCGTAGGTGCGGCCGCGCAGGAACGCCAGCGCCCGCGCACCCTCGATCAGGTAGATCGACGCACGCGGGCTTGCACCGAAGGACAGATAGCGTTTGAGCTCGGGCAATCCGTAGCGCTCGGGGTTGCGGGTGGCGCTGGCAAGCCGGACCGCGTATTGCATCAACGATGGCTCGACGTACCCAGAGCGGCACTCGAGCTGCAGCGCGCGTAGCTGCTCGGTCGTCGCCACCTCGGCGACCGACGCTTGAGCGGCGCTGGTGATCCGATCGACGATAACGAATTCCTCTTCTTCGCTCGGGTAGCCGACCAGCACTTTCATCATGAATCGGTCGACCTGCGCCTCCGGCAGCGGATAAGTGCCCTCCGTTTCGATCGGGTTTTGCGTGGCCATGACCAGAAACGGCGCAGGCACCTTGTGGGTCTCGCCGGCGATAGTCACCTGGTATTCCTGCATCACCTCGAGCAGCGCGCTCTGCACTTTGGCCGGCGCCCGGTTGATCTCGTCGGCGAGCAGCAGATTGGCGAAGACCGGACCCAGTGCGGTGGTGAAGTCGCCCGACCTTTGGTTGTAGATGCGCGTTCCGACCAAATCCGAAGGGACCAGATCCGGCGTGAATTGGATTCTGCGAAACGTTCCGCGAATGGTCCTGGCGAGTGTCTTCACCGTCAGGGTCTTGGCCAGCCCGGGAACGCCTTCGACCAGCAGGTGGCCCTGCGCCAGGATGGCGATGAGCACCCGCTCGAGAAAATGATCCTGGCCGACGACGACCTTCTTCACCTCGTACAGGAGGCGCTCCATGAGCGGGGATATTTGGTTGCGGACATCTTCTTTCATGGATCCTCCCTTTGGTTGCGATACCTTGCGATCGATCCCGCGCTGGCTAGAACGGGTGAAGCCCCACCGCGGCAGCGGCGTTCTCGATCGGCACGGCGAACCCGATGCCGATGGACACGCGCTGGCGCGAGGGATTCAATATGGCCGTCACGATGCCCACGACCTCGCCCGCCGCGGTCACCAGTGGTCCGCCGGAGTTGCCCGGGTTGGCCGCCGCATCGAACTGGATCAGATTGGTCAGCAGGCGCTCACCATCGGGCGAACGAAACTCGCGCTTCAGTCCGGACACGACGCCGGCCGAGGCCGACGGGCCGATGCCGAACGGAAAACCGACGGCAACGACCTGCTCGCCCACGGCGAGATCCGCAGTCGAGCGCATGGTCGCCGCGACGAGATCGTCGGGCACGGTCTTGGCTTGGAGCACGGCAAGGTCATGCTCCGGCCTCAATCCCATGACGATGGCATCGGATTCGGAGCCATCGGCGAACACCACCTTTACCCAATCGGCAGCGGAAACGACATGCAGGTTGGTGAGGATGGTCCCCTTGTCGACAATAACCACACCGGTTCCGATGCCAACCTCGATATCTTCACCGATCGGGCCGGCAACCAGCCCCTGTACGCGCACGACTGAGGGCTGAACCACCTCGTAGGCCTTCGCGGCGGCCGAGGGCAAAGTCGTGGTCTCGAGCGTTCGCAGCACGGCCGCGTCGATTTCGTCCTGGGTGAGCACGCGCGGGGAAGGGACTATTTTCTCGTGGGCGAAGACGATCAAGCCCATCAACAGGGCGCCGGCCGCCAAAAGCAGCGGTCGCTCCTGGCGCCGGATCGCGCGCCACCCGCGGGCAGATCCGGCGGCGTTATCGGCCTGGGCGTTTGCTTTGCGAACCGCAGATGCCTGGGCGTCCGCAGTACCGATCCCGATCGGCGCGCCCTTCAAGCGCGTCTGACTGGAACTGCTGTAGAGCGATACTCTTCGCATTTCGTCCGATGCACCCGCTCAAGTTCCGCCAAATTCACTCTCGGCGAGCGTCTAACGCAGCGAACTGTCCGAATCTGCTGCCAAAAACACGAGGCAACAGTCCTCCTGACCCCAGAATCCAGCGAAAAATGACACGGAGGTCCCGCCGAGGAATCTTCCGGCGAAGATCGGGTTGCTGTCGGCTGCCCGCACCGACAGGTTTGGCACGCAAAAACGAAGGTGGTTCCCGCCGGTATGGTTTACCGCGCAGCGCGGATCGATGCGCTCGGCGCAGCCGCTTCGAGCCGCCGCTGGATCGAGGCAAGCTTCTCGCGCATCGCCGGGCCGATGAACAGTTGCGGATTCGAAGCCTCGAAGCCCTGGGCGCGCTCGCGCTCGGCGACCGTGCGCTTGGCCTGCTCGAAGGCTTCGGTCAGCGAATACGTGCGCCGCAGCGCCTGATCGAAAAACGCGCGGCCGAACCAGGTGAAATCGCTGCCGGGCTCGCAGCCAAACGACGGGTGCGAAGCATCCGATGCAGTGATGACCAGGGTGTAGTCGTCGCGCAGCGGCTCGATGTAGCTGCCGGAGTAGCAGGCGGAAATGACGATTGCTTTCCACTTGACGCCGGCGTCGTTCAGCATCCGCGACAACGCCGTCGGGGTGAGCTGCTGGAGCTTGAGCGGCGGCAGCTCGAATGCGAGCTCGCCAGCCTCGTTGCCATGCGTGCTGAAATACAGAAACAGCACGTCCTCCTCGGTATCGATGCCGCCGGCCAGTTGCGCGATCGCAGTGCGCAGGTTCGACGCGGTGGCGATGGGAAGCTCAGCGAGCGTTGCCGGATGATTGACGAGCGCCAGCGACCGGCCGGCAGTGTCGAAGCGCTCGTCCATCAGTTTTTTCACCACCTGCAACTCGCGGATGAACGTATCCTGCAGGCCATAGGGGGCGATGCCGATAAAATAGATGTCCTCGACGTCGGGCCGCTCGGCCTGGAGTTCGGATACGCGCGCTTCAAGCAGCCCGCCCTGAAGGTGAAACAGGTCTTCGCGCACCACGCTTGGTTGCGAGTCGGCGCGCGGAGCCACCTCGAGCCGAGCCCAGCCCTCCGTGCGCGGGAATACCCAGACGAACAGGGCCAAAGTGAGCGTAACCACGCCGCCGGCAGCAAGCGAGCGCGGTGGCCGCCAGCCGGTGAGCACCCACTGTGAGCGCAGCAGCGTCGCCAGCGCCCAGGCGATGTAGATCAAGTTCGCCGTGCCGGCGTATTCGGCAAACCGCGGGTCGCGAAATACGAGCTGAACCGCGGTCCCGACGATCTCGAACACCAGATCGCTCGAAGTGAACAGTACGGCAAAGGCGATGAGCAGGGAGGATCGCCCGAATATCCACGCCAACAATAGGCAAGAACACAAGATCAGCGGAATCTGGGCCAGCGCTACCGTAAATGCGGATAGATCGAGGGCCCCCGGAAAGCCCTCGCGAACCATGCCGCCTGCAAGCCAGAACGCGAGGCTCGCCATTGCAAGCACCGCGTAGTGTCCCGCGGAAATGCGGAAGTCCAGCGCGCTTACGCGCCGGAACAGCGCCAGCCGGGTCCCGGCGCAGACATTGGTCTTCAGAGCCTGCGCCAGCAGCCTGGCCGTCGATCTCATAGGCGCGGAGCGCTGGCGGCCGCGCCGATCGCCGCGAGCCGCATGGCGCGGATGCTTGCAGCGATTTTCGTCGGGGCGCTGCGCCTGGCGATCGCGCCGGCATTGACGTGAACAGCCGCGGCAAGTGCGCGAAGCAGGACCAACCTCGCTCGATAGGGGACCTCGACCCAGGCGCGCTCGCCGAAGGACTCGGCCTCGCAGGCGCGCAGCAGCGACTCCAGGCGCGCTGGACGCCGAAACGCGTCGCAGCCCTCGAGCAGTGCGAGCAGCGCAGCGGCGCTAAGGCGCTCTGCGCGTTTGGCGCCCTCGGCATGGCGCAGCGCGACCGAGGCAAGTTCGCGACAATCGTTGGGCGCGCGCAAGCGCTGCGCCAGCGCCCGCAGCCGACCCAGGGCATCGGACCCGCCGCGAAGGCTTCGGGTCAAGATCGCAAAGCGCACCGGCAGCGCATGGCCTTGCCTGGCCGAGTAAGCAAGGGCACCCACCACCACGCGCGCCGCGTCATTGACGGGCCGGCCTGCGGCGAAAGCAAGACCGAGTTCGGGCAGCAGTTTTCCGAGCAGCCCCGACTCGGCAAGCACACTGAATAGGCGGGCAGGCGAAGGTTCCATCAGGCCGCGCGCGAACTCCTGCCACACGCGCTCGGGCACCAGGGCGTCGGCCTCGCCTTCGCGCACCATCCGCTGCATGAGTTCCATGGTTTCCGTCGCAACCGGAAAGGCAAACCGCGCCGCGAAACGAGCCACGCGCAGGATACGCACCGGGTCTTCGGCAAAAGCGGGACTGACGTGGCGAAGGATGCCCTTGCGCAGATCGGAGACCCCGCCGTAAGGATCGATGAGGCGGCCGTCTTCGTCTTTGGCGATGGCGTTGATGGTCAGATCTCGCCGCGCCAGATCCTGTTCCAGGGTCACTTCGGGCGCGGCGAATATGCTGAATCCCCGGTAGCCGCGCGCCACCTTGCGTTCGGTGCGGGCAAGCGCGTATTCCTCCTTCGTCTGCGGGTGCAGAAACACCGGGAAGTCCTTGCCCACGGGCCGATAGCCGCGCCCGATCATCGCCTCCGGCGTCGCCCCGACCACGACGTAGTCGCGGTCCACTACGGGCAAGCCGAGCAGTTCGTCACGAACGCACCCGCCAACGGAATAGATCTTCATCGCTCGATGCCAACAGCAGCCGCGCTTGCCCGTTCGTAAATTCGGCCGGGCAAGCCGAGCAACTCATCACGAACGCATCCGCCAACGGAATAGATCTTCATCATATGCGGGAATCGGAGCGCGCGGCTCTTGCCGGACGGTAGTGACCGCCCAAGGCGCGGTCAGCGCCCGGCGGAGGCGCGCAGTTGGTTGTAGCGGGAGCGCAGATGCGCGCCGGACAAATACGACGGCGCGACGGTCTCCAGCGCTGCCGGTTTTATCCCGAAAGGAAATTCGCCATGGCAGACGCTGTCCACGCTCATCGAGTGATAGTTGTCGCGCGACATGAGTTTGCCGGGCATCCGCTCCATGCTCCATGCCTGCAGATACGAAAGATTCTTGCTGAGCCCTATGACGGGCCGCAGATGGCCGCTGAGGCGGCCCGCCAATACAACCAGTTGGCGCAGCGTATACACTTTCGGGCCGCACAGGTTGTAGCATTTGCCGAAACTATCGCGATCGGCCAGGCTGCGAACAAAACATTCGGCAACATCGCCAACGTAGACAGGCTGAAACTTCGCCTCGGGGCAGGCAAGAAAAATCACCGGCAGCCAGCGCGAGAGGGCTGCAAACGTGTTCAGAAATCGGTCCTCGGGGCCGAATACCACCGAGGGGCGAAACACCGTGACCGCGAGCTCGTTTTGCGCCGCGAGCACCCAGGCTTCGCCTGCGCCTTTGGAACGAAGATACTGGCTCGGACCGTCGGTGCGCGCATTGAGCGCGCTCATGTGCACAAGGCGCGGCACATGTTCGCGCCGGCAAGCCTCGACAATCGCGCGCGGCAGCGCGACGTGCGCCTGCTCGAAATCCGGGCCGAACGGCTCGCCTCCCCGGCTCTGCAGAACTCCGACCAGATTGATGACTGCGTCGGCGCCGTGCACCAATTGCGACAGCGCGTTCGGGTCGCGCACGTCGGCTTCGACCACCTCGGCCGTCGGCAGCAGCGACAGGTGCTTGGCCCGTCCGGCCCGGCGCGTAGGCACCACCACGGAATGGCGATCCTCCACCAGCCGGGCGATCAGGCGATGACCGATGAAACCGCTGCCGCCGAATACCACGATCGTGCTCATGATTTCACCAAGGAATCAATATCGGGAACTTGGAACCTGTTTCACAATGAGCCACGTGTGCGTTGTCGCCAAACGGGATGGCTGCCAGGCGCGCGGCCGAACATTATGAAATAGGTTCTTATTTCACCGCAAAGCGCACGCCCCGTGCAAGTGCGTGCAGAGAACTATTCCGCACTAATCGCGGCATAGCCGGAACCAATGGGGCTGGTATTGCCTTTTTTCAATCTCGTGTTTTGGTGCCATCGCGACTTCGCAACGGCCAAGACACGAGACCTATACACACCAAATCTTCGCCGTCGATAGTCAACTCGCAAGTGACTAAGCCGGGATTCGTCTATTGTTGTGCCTCTTCGTCAACCGTGGCCACGTGTTCGGCGGACGAACGCGCCGCAACGGTTCCGAGGCGATCCTTGAGTGTCCCCGCGGATGCGCCCGTCAGCGCCGCGTAATACAGGGTGTTGGTCATCACCTTCTTCACGTAGTCGCGCGTTTCGGGAAACGGAATCGACTCCGCGTAGATCGCTCCTTCGAGCGGGCGCGCGTCGCGCCACCTGCGCGCCCGCCCCGGGCCGGCGTTATATGCGGCCGCAGCGAGCACCGGATGGCCGTCGAGATCGTCCAGCACGCGCTTCAGGTACGCAGTCCCCAGTTTGGCATTGACGTCGATGTCGGTCACCCGCCTCCAGGAATAATCCTTCAACCCGAGCTTGGCAGCTATCCAGCGCGCGGTCGCCGGCATGAGCTGCATCAGCCCCGAGGCACCCGCCGACGATTTCGCGTTGGCGATAAACCGGCTTTCCTGTCGCACCAGACCCAGCACCCAGGGCACCTCGAGGCTGCGCGAGCGCGCCTCCCCGGCGAGAATCTCGCGGTAAGGCGCGAGGTAGCGCGCCGAAAAATCGTGCAGCGCCACGGTTCGATCGGCGGTGTTGATGGCGCGATCCCACACTTCGTTGCGGCGCGCAAGCTCCGCAGCGGCGAGAAGCGAACGGTCGTCCATGCCGCGGATCGACCAATTCCACTCGCGCATGCCCTCCGGGCGCAGGCCGGCTCGGTACAACGCAAGCGAGCGCTTCAGTCCCGCAATGCTCTCCACCGAGGCCACTTCCTCAAACGTGGGCGCCGGGGGGGCGGGCGGCAACTTGATCGTGATACCCAACTCCTCGCCGGCGAGTTGACCGTAGAAATTCGCTTCGCCAGCAATGCGCGCGAATAGTGCCCAGGCGTCATCGGTCACGCCGAGCGCGTGATTCGAACGCCCTTGCCAGTAGATCCACGTCGGATCGCCGCGGGCCACCGGCGACATACGTCCGATCGTCGTGCGCACCTCGGGCCAATTCTGGTGCCGAAGCGCAATGCGGGCACGCCAAGCGAGCTGATCGTCGCTGAGCTGGAAATCGCCCGCCTCGCCGAACCACGTCAGGGCCTCGGGCAGATGACGCATGGCGGCTTGCGTCGCAAGCTGCGCCCAGACCCACGCCTGGTCCTCCGGACCGAACTGGGCCCGCAGCCCGGCGCTCCAGTAGCGAGCGGCAAGTTTCGGATCGGTGCGCGCCAGGCGCACCAGGGCAAAAATGGCCAGTTCCTTCGCGGCACGGCCTTTCAGTTCGAGCGCTCGCTCCAGGTGCCGCGCGGGCGCCGCCGCAACCCTGTCGACCTGCCTCGGATCGAGCCCCTCCCCATGCGGCAGGCGCCGCAGCAGAAGATTCACGGCTCCGTTCAGATTGGCTTTGGCAAGAACGCGGAACCGCCCCCAGATCTGCTGCTTGCCGAGAATCCCCGCGTCGATCGCCGCACCGACGAGCGGCGCGCAGCCTTCCGGCAGCGCCTGTGGCGCGTACCAGAACTGTTTCAGTTCGGTAAGCGCCGACTCATCGTTCTGGCGCCAGCGCGCAAGCAGCGCGTAGCAGCGAACCGATGCGTCATCTTGCACGAGCAGCGGCAGTTCCTGCCGAAACAGATCCCATTGTTCTTCTTTCCCCAACATCCGCAGCCACTCGCGCCGCAACTGCTCGGCGACAAATGTGCCGGCATGGCGCTCGAGAAAGGCGCTCACCTCCGAGGGAGGGGCAGCATCGAGTTTCAGGCTGAGTTGCCAGTACTCCACATACGGCTCGGCCAGGTGCCCTTTGAGCGCAGCAGCGTGCTTGGCGAGCTTGGCGGCGTTTCCGCTGCGAAACGCGTCGCGCGCAGCGAGCAGGGCCGCGTCCTGCGCTCCCTTCGCCCCGAGCGCAAGCGCGGGCAGGAGGGCCACACAGGCGGCCAGCAACCGCCACATCGGTGCTATATTGGATTTTGGCATGTTATGTTCAAACAATAGTACAGCGGATTTTGCTTGGCGAAATAAGATGTTCCCCCCATTTTTTTAAGCCATTTCCGCGTGATTTCCTCGGATATTCCCGCCTGGCGGAGCCATCTGCGCAAAACCCTGATGGAGCGGAGGCTGGCGATTCCAGTCGCCTCCCTGCGGGAGTTCCGTCTCCGGATAGATACCCACCTACAGCGTGCGTTCCCGGATCTGGTGCACGGCGTCATCGGGTTCTGCTGGCCCTATCGCAACGAGTACGATGCCCGCCACCTGCTGGCCCAATTGCGGCGCCAAGGCGCCGTCACGGCGCTGCCGGTGGTCGTGGCACCGAGGACGCCGCTCCAATTTCGCGAATGGCACCCCGGTGTAGCCATGCAAACAGGCGTTCTGGGCATTCCATTCCCCGAGGGCACGGCCGCGCTGCAGCCGGACACTTTCCTGATTCCAGTGGTCGCCTTCGATGCCGGGGGATACCGGCTCGGCTATGGCGGGGGATACTTCGACCGCACCCTCGCGGCGCTGGGCAAGCCTGCGCGAAAAATAGCGCTGGGCTACGAGACGCTGTTCGTCGAAACCATACATCCCCAGCCGCACGACATACCGATGGACTACGTGGTCACCGAGCGCGGCGTGTACCGGCGCGACGGCGAGGCCCTGCGCTTCCTCGAGGAACCGCGCGGGTTCAGTTCACCGCCCTGTTATGCCGCCGAGATCGCACCGGGGTATTTCGGCGAAGTTCCTCCGGAAGACTCTGGGCCGTAGGCCGCGGGCCCGCAAACCCTAGCAAGCGCTCTATCTGTCACCCCCGCGAAAGCGGGGGTCCAGGGGATGAAACATCTTCTGGATACCCGCGTTCGCGGGAATGACGTCTTTCAGAGCTTCCTTAGCCCAGAAACAGCCGGTAAGCCGGATTGCGGCTCTCATCGATGCAGGGGTAGCCCAGCGCCGCGACGAACTGGCGAAACTGGCGCATTTCACCGCGCGGCACCTGCATGCCGACCAGCACCCGGCCGTAGTCGGCGCCGTGGTTGCGGTAATGGAACAGACTGATGTTCCAGTCGGTGCGCATGTGGTCCAGAAAGCGCATCAGCGCGCCAGGGCGCTCCGGGAATTCGAAGCGGTAGAGCAGCTCGTCGGGCACGCCGCTTATGCCGTTCTTCTGCACCAGCGGCGCATGGCCGCCGACCATGTGGCGGACATGAAGCTTCGCCATCTCGTTGTCGGACAGGTCCACGGTCTTGAGGCCATGGCGCACGAGCGTCTTCACCATGCGAACGGTCTCGGCCCGGTCCTGCACCTCAACGCCGACGAACACATGCGCTTCGTCGGGATCGCCGATTCGATAATTGAACTCGGTGATGCTGCGCGAGCCCAGGGTGGCACAGAACTTCTTGAAGCTTCCCGGGCGCTCGGGGATCGTCACGGCGAGGATCGCTTCGCGATGCTCGCCCACCTCGGCACGCTCGGCAACGAAGCGCAGCCGGTCGAAATTCGTGTTCGCCCCGGAGAGCACTGCGACCAGCTTCGCGCCGCGAATGCCCGTGCGCTCGGCGTAGGCCTTGGCGCCGGCGATGGAGAGCGCCCCGGCGGGCTCGAGGATCGAACGCGTGTCCTCGAACACGTCCTTGATCGCCGCGCAGATTTCGTCGGTATCGACGAGGATGATTTCATCGACCAGCGCGCGGCAAAGGCGGAACGTTTCCTCGCCCACCTGCTTCACGGCCACGCCGTCGGCGAACAAGCCGACATGATCGAGCGTCACGCGCCTGCCGGCCTTGAGCGAGCGCGCCATGCAATCGGCATCGACGGGCTGCACGCCGATAACGCGAATTTCCGGTTGCAGCCGTTTCACGTAAGAGGCGATGCCGGAAATGAGACCACCGCCGCCGATAGCGGCGAAAACGGCATGAATCGGGCGATTCGTCTGGCGCAGGATCTCCATGCCGATGGTTCCCTGGCCGGCGATGACTTCGGGATCGTCGTACGGGTGGACAAAAGCGAGCCGCCGCCGCTTTTCCTGCCGGCGCGCCTCCTGGTAAGCGTCCGAATACGAATCGCCGTGCAGGAGCACCTCCGCGCCGCGCGCAATCACCGCGTCCACCTTGATTCTCGGCGTGGTGATCGGCATCACGATCAAGGCCTTGCAGCCGAGCTTCTGCGCCGCAAGCGCCACGCCCTGCGCGTGATTGCCGGCCGAGGAGGCGATCACGCCGCGCTTGAGCGCGGTCGCGGGCAGTTGCGCCATCTTGTTGTAGGCGCCGCGCAGCTTGAACGAGAACACCGGCTGCATATCCTCGCGTTTGAGCATGACGCTGTTGTCCATGCGCGCCGAAAGGTTCGACGCGTATTCCAGCGGTGTCTCGATGGCCACATCGTAGACCCGCGCCTTGAGGATGCGCTCGAGGTAATCGATTTGCATGTTGTTGTAAGAAATTTGTCCCTGCCGGGCCGACTACTTTACACGAGTGACCCATTTCCCTCTATGCTTCAGTCCTTCGCGCATCGTCATGGACGCATTGTTCTCCGCAGAGGCAAGTCTCGCCTCGCTGCTTGCCGCCGCGTTTCTGGCTGCCACGCTGATTCCCATGAGCTCCGAGGCAGCGCTTTTCGCAGTGCTCAGACTGCACGATCAACTGTTCTGGCCGGCCCTGGGCGTGGCCACGATCGGTAATACCTTGGGCGGCTTTACCTCTTACCTGATCGGACGTTACTTCGGCGCGAAGAAACCGCTGGCACATGTCGATCGCGTACGCCGCGCGGGCGCGCCGGCGCTGCTGCTCGCCTGGCTGCCGCTCGTGGGCGACGCGATTTGCGTCGCAGCCGGCTGGCTCAAGCTCAACTGGGCGCAGGTGATCGTGTATCAAGCGATCGGACGCTTCGCCCGCTACTACCTCGTCGCGCAGGGCGCGCTGATCTAGGAGGTGGCATTCAGCCGCTTACAAGTTCACTATTGACAAATATGGCGAAGACCTGGTTTCTAAATTCGTCTCCCCCTTTTTCGTGCAGTTGCAAGCAACTGCACGAAAAAGGGGAAGATCGATAAACGGCACCAGCCTCCTTGGTTCCGGCTCGTCCGGCTTAGGAATTGGGATCTGAAAAACTCGGCGCAGTTGCGCGATTGCGTCCTTCTCAGTAAATTGTGCATCGGAGCCGGTGCTCGCGGCCGGCCCGCAGGGACAATGACCAAGACCAAACGAACCAAAAAGAAACCGTTCTGGGAGCGGGGCTACCTCGGGCACGGATACTGGCTCGGCGCAGAACGCCTCGGAACGGTCAAGCTCGGCCCCAAGGGTGAATGGGACGGGGTCTACCGCTGGGAAGCGGGCAATCTCGCCGGTGAAGCCAGCTCGCTGCAGGACGCCAAGCGCTCAGTGGAGAATGCAGTGCTGGTGGGCGCCAGTCAGCTTCCGTTGTTTTAGTTACAGTCTACTGCTGACAGATTTGGCGAAGATTTGATTTCTAAATCCGTCTCCCCCTTTCGTGCGGTTGCATGCAACCGCACGAAAGGGGG